>SDZE01000577.1 GCA_004173095.1 Bradyrhizobiaceae bacterium | reverse complement strand
GTAAACTTGATCAACTCCTCGGCGACATCGACGATGCGATCGTAATAGGGTGACGGCTTCATGCGGCCGTTGTCATCGAATTGTTCATAGGCTTTCGCGACCGAGGACTGATTGGGGATCGTGATCATGCGCATCCAGCGCCCCAAGACGCGCAACTGGTTCACGGCATTGAACGACTGCGAGCCGCCGCTGACCTGCATCACCGCCAGCGTCTTGCCCTGCGTGGGTCGTACCGCGCCGATCGATAGCGGGATCCAGTCGATCTGTGCCTTCATGATCCCGGTCATGGCGCCATGACGCTCCGGGCTGCACCAGACCTGTCCCTCGGACCAGGCCGACAGATCGCGCAGCTCTTCGACCTTGAGATGGGTGGCCGGCGCGTCGTCCGGCAATGGCAGGCCGGTGGGGTCGAATATCTTGGTCTCGGCGCCGAAGGCCTCCAGCAAACGTGCGGTTTCCTGCACTGCGAAGCGACTGAACGAGCGCTCCCGCAACGATCCATAGAGCAGCAGGATGCGCGGTCGGTGGTCGATGACAGAGGCAGGCCGTAACAACTTCGCGTCCGGAATCCGGAACGCGGCGGTATCGATGTTCGGCAGCTCAGGTCGCATCGATGATCTCGCCGTCTTCCTTGGTGAAACGTCCGATCTGCGGGTTCGGCAGGATCGCGAGCACGGCTTCCGATGGTCGGCAGAGTTTGGTGCCCAACGGCGTCACCACGATCGGGCGGTTGATCAGGATCGGATGTGCCAGCATGGCATCGATGAGTTCACCGTCGGTGCGGTCGGGATTGGAGAGCCCGAGCTCCGCATAGGGCGTGCCCTTTTCGCGTAGCAGGCCGCGGACCGGGATGCCCATGTCAGCGATCAACGCGACGAGCTTGTCACGCGACGGCGGGTTTTCCAGATACGCGATCACCTCAGGTTCGACACCACTCTGGCGGATCATCGCCAGCGTGTTGCGGGAGGTGCCGCATGCGGGATTATGGTAGATGGCAATCATCGTCGGACCTCCGTTGGTTTCGTTGCGGGCTGGTGAGTACTGGATTCGTACCAGCCCCGCGTCGCCTGTACGATCTTGACGACCGACAGCATGACGGGGACCTCGACGAGCACGCCCACGACCGTCGCCAGTGCCGCGCCGGAGTTGAGACCGAACAGGCTAATCGCGGCAGCGACGGCGAGTTCGAAGAAGTTGCTGGCGCCGATTAAAGCCGCCGGTGCGGCGACACACCAGGCCACGCCGAAGCGGCGGCTGAGCCAATAGGCCAGCCCCGCATTGAAATAGACCTGAACCAGGATCGGTACCGCCAACAAGGCAATGACCAGCGGCTGCGCGATGATCTGCTCGCCCTGAAAGCCGAACAGCAGCACCAGCGTTGCCAGCAGGGCCAGCAACGATAACGGCTGCAGGCGATTCATGGTGCGGTCGAAGACATGGTGGCCTGATGCCAGCAACTGACGGCGCCAGAGCTGCGCGACGATAACGGGCACGACGATGTAGAGCGCGACGGACAGTAGCAGTGTCGCCCACGGCACCGTGATCGACGCGACGCCGAGCAACAGGCCCACCAAAGGCGCGAACAGCACGACCATCAACACGTCATTGAGGGCGACCTGACCGAGTGTGTAATGCGGCTCGCCACCGACGAGATTGGACCACACGAACACCATGGCGGTGCAGGGGGCTGCCGCGAGCAGGATCAGGCCCGCAATATAGGATGGGATCTGCTCGGGCATCAGCAGCGGCGCGAACAGATGGCCGATGAAGAACGTCCCCAGCAGCGCCATCGAGAACGGCTTCACTGCCCAGTTGATGAACAGCGTGACGCCGACGCCGCGGATATGCTCGGTGACTTTACTCAACGCGCCGAAATCGATCTTCAGCAACATCGGAATGATCATCAGCCAGATCAGCAGGGCAATCGGCAGATTGACCTTGGCAACTTCCGCGGCTGCAATGGCACCGAACACCCCGGGCAGCACATGTCCCAGCGCGACGCCGACCACGATACAGGCGGCGACCCACAGCGTCAGATAGCGTTCGAAGATGCTCATTGTTCAGGCGACGTCCGGACGAGGGGATGTAGCGCCGTCGCTACGGCCGATCTCGCGAAGCTTGGTACTGAGCGAAAGCTCGTCGATCGCCCCAATCGGAAGCGCCGTAAAAGTGGCGATCCTGTTCTTCAGAAAACGGAAGGCCGTCAGGAACGCCGCATGTTTTACATGGGCTTCTCCCTCGATACCCGAGGGATCCTCGATGCCCCAATGGGCCGTCATCGGTTGGCCGGGCCAGACCGGACAGGATTCTCCGGCGGCGTTGTCGCAGACCGTAAACACGAAATCCATGACCGGAGCATCGGTGGCTGCGAATTCCGTCCAACTCTTCGACCGCAAACCATCGGTCGGATAATCGAGACCCTGCAGAACGCGCAGCGCCACCGGATTGACCTGACCTTTCGGAGTACTGCCAGCGGAGAACGATCGGAAACGGGCGGCCCCGTCCTTGCGCAGAATGGATTCTGCGAGGATCGATCGAGCCGAGTTGCCGGTACATAGAAACAGGACATTGAAGATGGGTTCAGGCACGCGCTCTTTCCTTCTTCGGCTTGGCAGGGGGACAACACGGGGCCAGGCTTTCCAGCAGCGGCGTACAGATTTCGGCGCGACCGCCGCAGCAGTCGTGCAGCAGGAACAGCACCATGTCCTGGAAAGCGGCGAGATTGGCGCGGTAGACGATCGAGCGGCTGCGTCGCTCGGACATCACCAAATTCGCGCGTGTCAGGACAGCGAGATGAGCCGACAGCGTGTTCTGCGGGACGTCGAGCAGGCGAGCCAGGTCGCCTGCGGCTAGACCATCCGGCTCATGCCGCACCAGCGCCCGGAATCCATCGAGGCGGGTTGGCTGGGCGAGCGCTGCAAGCGCCAATATCGCGGCTTCATTTTCCATATATCCAGATCTATGGAAATATAGTGATGCCGTCAAGTGGAGGTGCGATTGCAAGGGATATCGTGGGGACATCATGGCGCGCGACGTTGCCGGTGCTGGATCAGTCGTCATCATGTCACGTAACATGTCCGTGCAGGATTCCGGCATGACGAGGAGCACGGGCGCATCTGGCGACTGCATGCCCGTCGCATGAGAAACGTCCGGATTGTACGATTGGGGCAGCAACTGCTTCAGCAGGCGATTGGAAGACAGTTACGCAATGAGCGATCGTCAGCTCCCCATCATCTTGTCGCTCGGCACGTCTCAGACACTGGCATGGGCCTCGAGCTACTATCTGCCAGCGATCCTGGCGGATCCGATCGCGCGCGAGTTGGGCATTTCGACCAACTGGTTGTTCGCGGCATTCTCGGCGGCCTTGGTCATCTCCGGCATTCTCGGGCCGCGGGTCGGCCGCCAGATCGATCGGGTTGGCGGGCGCCAGGTCCTGTGCGCATCGAATGTGCTGTTCGCTGCGGGGCTTGCGCTGCTCGGCGCATCGACGTCGCTGTGGAGTCTCGGCGCAGCCTGGCTGTTGCTCGGCCTCGGCATGGGAGTAGGGCTATATGATGCGGCGTTCGGAACTCTCGGCAGAATCTATGGCGACAAGGCACGACGGGCCATCACCGGCATCACTCTGATCGCCGGCTTCGCCAGCACCGTCGGCTGGCCGCTAAGCGCGCTTGGCCTGGAAACGATCGGTTGGCGCGGCACCTGTTATGGCTGGGCCATCGCGCATCTCGTGATCGGCCTGCCACTCAATCTCATTTTCCTGCCACGAGAAACGCCGGTGGCGCGGACCGAGGCGACCGCGTCGAAACCGCATATCGCCATCGATCGCACCATGGTGCTGTTGTCGTTCGCCTTCGCGGCCGCTTGGACAGTGACGTCGGCGATGGCCGCCCATCTGCCGCGCATTGTCGAGACGTTCGGCGCCACGCAGGCGCAGGCTGTGTTCGCCGGGATGATGATCGGTCCGGCCCAGGTGGCGGCCCGGGTGCTCGAGGCAAGTCTGCTAACCCGTTTCCATCCGCTGGTCTCGACGCGCCTGGCCTGCATCACGCATCCCATCGGCGCGTGCGTGATCGGCCTGTTCGGCGGCGGTGCGGCCGCGGCTTTCGCGCTGCTGCACGGCGCCGGCAACGGCATCCTGACCATCGCGCGCGGCACGCTGCCATTGTCGATCTTCGGCCCCAAGGATTACGCCTACCGGCTGGGGCTGATCGGTGCGCCGTCACGCATCGCGCAGGCGCTGGCGCCGCTTGGTTTCGGATTGCTGATCGAACCGCTGGGCAAGTCGATCCTCGTCCTATCCGCGTTGTTGAGCCTTGCGGCGCTGATAGCTTTGGCGATGATCCCCAGACACGACCGGACCGCTGTGCAGCCGCCGAACTAGGACCGGCATCACACCTGTTATCGGCGATATCGCCTATTCTTCTTCCTGGGGAAAATTCGCGATTTCGATATTCACGCGGACTCGTGAAACTCGGCGCCATGAATTCGGGCTGTGAACTTTTGGCGGGGTTCGGGTCTTATAGCAAGGCGTTCGAACTCATCAATTGAGGCTGTGAGCTCGACCACTCTCTCCGGAAGATGCGGTCTTTAGACAGGTATACGGCGACGTTAGAATGCGCGAGACACTTCGCTTCGCCGTGTCGAGGGTCTCACGCCGACGATAGCGTGCGGCGAAGCAGGGAGTGCAGGTGAGGATTGATACGCGGCCGGCCTTGGCGTTTATGACCGCTGTTCTGACAACTGCGGTTGTTGGAACTATCGTTCAGACGCAGATCAGCTTCGCCTATCTGTCCGCGATCGGGGCACCTACGCGCTCCGGATTGCTTGCCGCAGCAACCGCCCAAGATCTCCTGACGTTTGGCCCCGTGATGGGCGCGATCGCTGGCGCGACATTCCTCCTGGCGTTTCCGGCAGGAACTTTTGTCGTACGACACGCCGATTTGAAATGGCGAGCCGCGGCTTTTGCGGTCGCGGGGGCTATCGGACTTTGGACGGCATTCTGGATCATGGGCTTCGTCACGCCCATGCCAGCGCTTGTGGCGGCCGTTCGCGATCCTCTGGGCCATCTTGGCATGGCATTGACCGGTGGCGTTGGAGGTGTCGTCTACGCCTATTTGACGCGTCGCTCTCTGCCGCCTCTCCGGGGTTCGCCAAGGCGTGTGGTGATCGCTTCGGGGGGGCTGCTTGCGACAGCATGGACTGTCTACGCGTCTGTAAGGCCGGGCGATGTCGTCATTCCTCACGCCGACCCATCTCGTTTTACCGTCCAAACCATCGCAACTGATCTTGTGCACCCATGGGCGATTGCATTGCTTCCGGACGGACGGCGTCTGATCTCGGAGCGGGCAGGCCGTCTCATCACTATCTCGGCGGATGGGACCCGTTCGAGCATCTCGCTGGCCAGCCTACCTGGGATCTACCGCGGCGGAGGCAACGGCCTGATGGACGTCGTCCTCGATCCGGACTTTGCGGCGAATGGCCTGATCTACCTGACGATGTCGTACGGGACCCCATCTGCGAATGGTACGCGACTGGTTCGCGCCAGATTAGACAGAGACCGCATTGCAGATGTCCGCACGCTGTTCGAGTCTACGCCAAAGGCTGCCGACGGCAATAATGGAGGCCGCGTCGCCTTCCTCCAAGACGGCACGCTCATCCTGACCCTCGGCGACGGATTAAAGCGGCGGGAGGAAGCACAAAACCCGGCGAACCACCTCGGGAAGTTAATAAGGCTGGACCGCGATGGGAATCCGCCGAGCGACAATCCCTTCGTGGGCGTAAGCGGCACCGCACCGGAGATTTACAGCCTGGGCCATCGCAATGTGCAGGGCGCCGCGGTCGATCCGGTGGATGGGTCTTTGCTGATCTCGGAGCATGGGCCGAGGGGAGGTGATGAGATCAATCTGATCCGCAAAGGTGCCAACTACGGTTGGCCGATTGCCACAGGTGGCCTGGATTATTCCTTCGCGAGAGTGACGCCTTTTCGCTCGTTATCCGACCTCGAGCCGCCGCTTGTCGAATGGACGCCGTCGATCGCTCCGGCTGGGCTCGCGATCTATCGCGGCATCTCGTTTCCGGAATGGCAAGGAGACCTTCTGGTTCCGGCGCTCCGAGAGCGGACAGTGCGTCGCGTGAGGCGCGAGGGTGGCCGGATTGTCAGTCAGGAACTCCTGCTGGCTGACAGGAAGGAGCGAATGCGGGACATCAAGGTGAGCTCCGATGGCTTGATCTACGTCCTTACGGATGGTCCGAAAGCGCAACTGCTTCGGCTGGTACCGTCCGCTACGCGCAACCGATCTTAGAGGCCGAGCCTCATCGTCTGGTTGCAAGCGATGCATCAAGTCGCGGCGTATCAAATGCAAAGTTTACCGCAAATCTGAAAATGTCGAGACGCCGCTCGGGCCACGAAACTGGGTGGTTTGCCAAGGGTAGGACCTGCGTACGAAACACAGCCTCAATGGCACTTTTTCAAAGATTTGGGTTGGGTAGCTTTGGCGCTCCCTAGCGGAATCGAACCGCTCTCTCCACCGTGAAAGGGTGGCGTCCTAACCGATAGACGAAGGGAGCAAAAACGTCGGTGCTGCCAATATCCGAGAGCGGACATGGTGACCGGCATTTCGCACGGTTAGTAAAATGGCAAGGTCATCAGTGCGTTAGATGACCAGCCAAGGCTCTGCGCCGACCGGAATCAAATCTGCCCGGCGTCAGTGGGCGAACGTATAGTGTCCTTTGGCGGGGTCGGCAAGTCATCTGAGCGGTCAATGTGAAAGATCGTTGTCGGGCGGGTTCCGGTGCGGCATCGGCGACATCTGCAAATTGAGGGGTCATCGCAACGTTTCATCAAGCCTGTCATTTTAGGGTCGGATGGGACGTGGAGACGATGATGGCAGTGACGAAGAAGCGCGATATTCGGCGATCGGTCCAGCAGGCCGGATGGATCACGCTGGACGGCGGCTTCGCCGCTCGGATGTGCAATGTGCTCGATCTGTCCGCCAGCGGTGCCAAGCTGGTGGTGGACGACCCGGCCTCGATCGGCAACAGGATTCGCCTGGCCTTTGCGCGCGATGCCCGAACGGGGCGCAGTTGCGAAGTCGTCTGGCGGCGCGGCAAGACGCTGGGCGTCCGTTTCATCGGCTGACCCATGGCGCTCGAAATCATTGTCCCCATTCTGATGAGCTGCGCTCTGTTGTGGTGGATAGGCCGCGGTATCGGCTGGTCCACGCGCTTGATGGTTGCCGCCATCACGCTGGTCATCATCGTCGCCATCCTGCTGGTCGAGCGAGCGGTTCAGTAGTGCGTCATGTCAGGGGCGGCGACACCCACGCGACGAAGCCCGGGCGCTGCGCGATGGCCTCATACCAGCGGTTGAGATGGACAAGGTTGGGTCGCTCGATGCCATCGATGCCGAACCACCGCCGCGCATAGCAGCCGATCACCAGATCGGCGAGGCTGAACGCATTGCCTTCGAGAAAGGCACGGCCGGCGAGATGGTTATCGATGATGGCCCAAAGCTTGGCATTTTCATCAGTGGCCGTCTGCAGCGCTGCAAGGTCGCGCTCTGCCGGCGGCGTCCGCACCGCACCCCAGAACAGCGGCCGCTCTGCGGGTTGCAGCGTGCTCAACACCCAGTCGAGCCAACGTTCGATCCCGGCGCGGACTTGCGGCTGGGCCGGATAAAGCTTGCCGTCACGATCGAAGCCCAGGGCGAGATAGCGGACGATGGCATTCGATTCCCACAGCGTGAAATCACCGTGTTGCAGGGTGGGCACGCGGCCGTTGGGATTCATGGCGAGATAATCGGCCTCACCGTTGCGACCATACTGCATGCCCGCATCGGTGCGCTCGAAGGCAACGTCGAGTTCGGTCAAACACCAAAGCACCTTCTGCACATTGCCCGAATTGGCGCGGCCCCAAAGGCGCAAGGAGGGAGACGGTGTGTGGGTCACGGCATGTCCTTGTGAATGTCGACGTCGTTCATGTACCCGCTGGATGCAGGCCATCACAAGTATCGCGCGGTTGTCGCCGACGGCCAGCGCCTATGCCCAAACGCAAAACAGGCCTCGCATCAGCGAGGCCCGTTCATTGCGGAGATCGGAAGGCTAGCGTCCGAAGAACAGCCAAAGCAGAATGATCACCGGAATAGGAATACCCAACATCCAAAGTAAAAGTCCACGTCCCATCGTCTCAGCCTCCTGTAAAGTCGTTGTCGTCATCACAACGAGATCAACGGTGCTGAGTTCCGCATGAGATAGGCAAAAACCGGATTCGATTACCAATGGCCCGTGTTGGGCATCGAGCTCCACGGTTCTTGCGCTGGCAGCGCGTCTCCCTTCTGTAGAATTTCGATCGAATGCAGGTCGGGCGAGCGCACGAAGGCCATCTGGCCATCGCGTGGTGGGCGGTTGATGGTGATGCCAAGCTTCATCAGGCGATCGCAGGTGGCGTAAATGTCATCGACCTCGTAAGCGAGATGACCGAAATAGCGATCCTCGCCGTAAGCTTCCTCATCCCAGTTGTAGGTGAGCTCGACAAGCGGTGCTCCGCGACCAGTCTGGCCGGCCAGGGCAGGCACATCCTCATCGGCGGCGAGAAACAACAGCGTAAACTTCGCCTTCTCGTTGTCGACCCTGCGGACCTCTTTGAGGCCAAGTGCATCGACATAGAATTTGAGGGCGACATCGAGGTTTCGGACGCGAAGCATGGTGTGCAGGAAGCGCATGTTAATCTCCGGGAATGGGCAAGGGGAGCTTACGCTGATCGTAGATCACCGCTCGATACGACGGAATGCTGCGCGATGGAAGACTCGTGCAACGAGGGGCAGCGGCGGTCAGTCCAGCGCTCGTCAGGCGGTCACGTCAATGATCGCGGGAGTGGCGATCTCGCGCTTGTGCCACACGGTCAAATCGCGGCGCGGGCTGCCCCACACATATTCATCTCCGTTGGCAGCAAGATGAGAGAGCGCAGCGCCATGTGCCTGATTTTCGCTGTCGGCTTCGACGATCACTTCGGTTGATTCCTCGACCGACCGCACGACCACCACGCTATAGAACTTTTTTGCCATGGCCCAATAACAGCGCAGCCTGCAAGGCGTTCCAGCTTGGTCTCGACCCTGCGTTGAAGACACAAGCTTTTCCCCGCCATCGCGCTTTGACACGCGCGACGTCATACGATGGCGTCGTTGTCGATGACGAGACGATCCGATCCGGCTCGTGCTAGCGGACAATTGGTGATTAGAGGGTTCGTCGCTCTAGCGAGCAGCAGGTGTCGTGTTGGGCGTAAAGGGTACGATGACGCGAGCCGGCGACAGATTTCGCTGAGCATCGGATGCGGTCGCGTCGGATGTCGCGACGGCGGACTTACTGGCCATCGCCTGTGATGGCGCTAGCAGCGTCGGCGCGAAAGCAATCAACGAGCAGATCACCGCAACTGCGCCGAGCAAGAGAGTGACGTTATCTTCTTCGCGGGGTCCCATCTGCCGAAAACGCAGAAGCGGATCATCGGTTCCGCGTGATCATGCCGCTTAGACTTCGACGTCAAGAATCATTGCAGGCTCTTTGGCAGCTTCGGCTGTCTCCGTTTTTTCACGGTAGGCCCTGCTTGCCTGCAGCTGATCCCAACAACCTCGGCGCAGACGCAGTTCACCGTAAGCCGGCGGATGCGGCTTCAGCTCAACGATAGGTACGATGAGGGCGCGCGAGGTCATG
>SDZE01000177.1 GCA_004173095.1 Bradyrhizobiaceae bacterium | reverse complement strand
CATGCCCGAGGCTACGTCGACCACCGCAATGGCCATCAGCACGCGTTTGAGCGAGGATCCCTCGTCCAGCAACAATGCGCGACCGGACGCGCCGAGATAGGTGTACATGACCAGTTGCGGCAGGGTGCAGAGGGTGGTGATCACCGTATAGGGCAGCAGGCCAATTTTCGTGAGACCGAACAGATAATTCTGCGCGGAATTGGGCATCGGACCGAAAAACCGCATCAGGGCCATGATGCGCCAGCCTTCATCGTTCACCGCCTGCGCAATCACACGCCAGGATGCGCGCTTCTCGATCTGTCGCTCGACCCAGCCGCGCAGCGCGTGGCGCGCCAGCAAAGCGGCCAGCACCGCTGCCGTGGCGGCGACCGGGAGAATGACGATCAGCGACTCCATGCCGAATGCGGCACCCGCGCCGATGACGACGAAGGTGCGCGGAAACGGCAGGAACGACGACGCCGTGACGAGGGCCGCCAGAACGCATGCTGCTGGGACATCAAGATGGCCCCAGCTCTCGAGCCATTGGACAATGCGTTCAGGCGACATGACGTCCCCGTAGCACGATCGCGCGGGCCTTAGGAATGACCGCAACGTCGCAACCAGCAGGACATGCCAGATGCGCCACTTCGACAGCCTCGAGACCTGCGACCCGTCGCACCGTCACGCCAATCTGTTCTCCCGCCTGCCGGACGCGCTGCGCCATGCCATGCAGGCACCGGCCTATGCGGAGCATCTGAAAGGCATCAACCCGGCTGCCATCGTCAGCCCGGAGGCGCTGGCGCGGCTGCCGGTGCTGCGGAAATCGGAACTGCCTGCCTTGCACAGGGCCAAGCCGCCGTTCGGTGGTTTCATCGCCGCCCAACCGGGCTCGTTCGGCCGGCTGTTCACCTCGCCCGGCCCGATTTTCGAACCCGAATCGAAGCAGGCCGACCCTTGGCGCGGCGCTCGCGCGCTGAATGCCGCCGGGTTCCAGCCGGGCGACATCGTGCTCAACACCTTCAGCTATCACCTCACCCCCGGCGGCTTCATCTTCGACGGCGCGGCACGGGCGTTGGGCTGCGCGGTCATCCCCGCCGGTCCCGGCAATACCGATCAGCAGCTGGAGCTGATCGAAACCTATCGCCCGGCGGCCTATACGGGCACGCCCGACTTCCTCAAGATCCTGCTGGATGCCGCAGAGAAGGCCCAGCGCGACGTTGCATCAATCAAGCGGGCACTGGTGTCAGGCGCAGCCTTCCCGCCCTCCCTGCAGGCCGAAATCAAGGCCAGAGGCATCGACGCTTATCAGGCCTATGCCACCGCCGATCTCGGCTTCATCGCCTATGAAAGCCCGGCCCGGGACGGGATGATCGTGAACGAGGACCTGATTCTGGAAATCGTCACCCCCGGCACCGGTGATCCCGTGGCTTCGGGCGATGTCGGCGAAATCGTTGTGACCTCGCTGAACCCGCACCATCCCTGGATCCGGCTGGCGCTCGGCGACCTCACCGCCGCCCTGCCCGGCCGCAGCGCCTGCGGGCGCACCAATATGCGCATCCAGGGCTGGATGGGCCGCGCCGACCAGGCCACCAAGGTCAAAGGCATGTTCGTCCGCCCCGAGCAGATCGCCGAGATCGGCAAGCGGCACCCGGAGCTCGGCCGTCTCCGGCTGGTGGTCTCCCGCGTCGGCGAGAGCGACGCCATGGTGCTGAAAGCGGAGGCGGACGGCGATGCCGCCCTGCTGGACGCGGTCACCGCTACCCTGCGGGGCGTCACCAAGCTTGGCGGGACCGCGGAACTGGTCGCCCCCGGGTCGCTGCCCAATGACGGCAAGGTGATCGCCGACGAGCGCGGTAACTAGCCAACGGCCATTTGCAGCGCGAAAAACCGCGGACTTCGCCAGGCGATCCTGCTATGCAGCGACCGAGTTCCAAAGGTCGCGACCAGACTTAATGCCGAATCCGCAGAAATCCGCCGAATACTGGCTCCGCCATCCGACGGTGACGAAGATGATCAGTTTCGGGGTCTTCAGCATCGCCTATCAGGCGCTGGAAGTCCCGATCGTGCCGGCCAATGTGGCGGCCTGGTTGGTGGCGGTGTCGTGCTCCTATGTCATGAACACCATGATCACGTTC
>SDZE01000432.1 GCA_004173095.1 Bradyrhizobiaceae bacterium | reverse complement strand
AACAAGGTCAATGACGCCACCCCGGCGCAATGCGACGCCGCGCGAAAAATCATCCATGCGCTGAACCCGGACGTCGACATCATCGAAGCCGATTTCGCCGACGTGCCATTCGATCGTGTGCTCGACACCGGTCTATTCGACTTCGAAAAGGCGCAGCAGCATCCGCTCTGGTACAAGGAGCTGTATGGTTTCGCCGACCACGTTCCGGAAACCGACGAATATGGCGTCGGCAATTTCGTCTATCGCGCCAGGCGGCCGTTCGATCCCGCCAAGTTTCAGGCGTTCCTGCGCGAGAGTTGGGGTGGCGTCATCCGCAGCAAGGGCCATTTCTGGCTGGCGACGCGGCCGCAATGGGTCGGCGAACTCAGCCAGGCCGGTGCCATCGTGCGTACCGAAGGCATGGGCTTCTGGTGGGCGAACATTCCGGTGGAGCGCTGGCCGAACGATCCGGTTTGGCGGCAGTCACTAAAGAAGAACTGGAACGAGATCTATGGCGATCGTCGCCAGGAGATCGTCTTCATCGGCACCGGCATGGACGAGACCGCGCTGCGCAACCGTCTCGATGCCTGCCTGGTGGCGGGCAAGCCGGGGATGGAGGTCGCAACCTGGTCAACGCTGCCCGATCCATTTCCGAGATGGAAACGGGCGGATGAGGTCGAGCTAGCGCAGCGCCCCTAACACTCTTGATTGTGGTATTATTAAATGCAATCATAAGTGATAAATTGGGGGCTCTGATGTCGAAACTTGTTTCGTTGGCTCTTGGCGGGCTCGTTATTGCGGGCGCTCTGGCTGCGCCGGCCCAATCTCACGCTCAGGTCCAATTTCCAGGACTGCCTGGCCAGCCCGTCGCGATTACGGGCTGCCTTTACCGGTCGAATTTCGGCAACCGCTGTCTGCTCATTCGCGACTTCAATACGGGGGTGTCCTACCAAATCAATTCAGCCGTGCCGCTGCCGAATCCGATGCTGCGCCGCGCGATTACGCTGACCGGTTTAACCGCGCCCATCTTCGATACCTGTATGGCAGGGCCCGTGTTGCAGAACATCCGGTGGCGCTACGCACCGAGACTCTGTCCGCCGCTCGCTCCAGCTCAATAAGCCGGCTCACTCGCTTGCTTACTTCCTTAATCGCTCGCAACCCTGCGGGTTATTTCAACCCGGCGTGAAAAGCCCGCACGATGGCGGCGCATGTCTCCGGCTTTTCCATCTGCATGAAATGGCTGGCGTCTTTCACCGTCGTGAACGCAAAGCCGCCGTCGCGCGCGAAGGCGCTTTCGACGGCGACGAAAGGGCTGCTACCCGCTGACGGTTCGCCGGCTACGAGTTGCACGGGAATCTCGAGCTTGCACATCCGCTCCCACGCGCCTTCGAGATCCTGCATGGCGAAGATGCTGGCCTCGAACTCGCGCGCGCAGGCGAGTTCGTAAAGCTTGCGGTCGGCGTCCCAGCGCAGGGTCGATGCCGCCAGCGCCTGCAGTCCGGCATCATCGACACCGGCAAAGGCCGAGCTGCGGCGATAGGACTCAAACAGCTCCTGCACGTGATCGAACTCGAAGCGGCGCTTGATGGTGCGCTCGGCCAGTCGGCCGTTGTCAGCACGAAACAGCTGAAATTCAGGATATTGGCTGGGCGGCGTCGCCGGCGGCTCGAAGCCGACGATGCCGATCCATGGTGACTCATATTCGGACGCATGCAATAGCGTGGCGAGTGCGCTCATGGAATGAAACGCGCCAAGGCTGGGCGCCGCGCCGATCTCGCTCGTGATGCCCTTCATGATGAGATCGTAGTCGCGAATGAGCTGCGGCCAGACATGCGGGATCGGCTTGTCGAACGGGCTGCTGCGGCCGTGGTGGCGGAAGTCGAACACCACGGTCTCATAATCCCGAATGAACAGGCGCCAGAAACTCTGAAACGCGTCGGCCGCCAAGCCATTACCGTGACTGCAGATGACGCGCGGGCCGCTCCCGTAAACGCGCACACTGGCGGTAGCGCCATCCTCGAGCCGGACGTCGAATGCATGCTGGGCAGCGGGAAGGGCAGCGGCTTGTGGCGCGTTAGTCATCCGATCGGGAGCCCGTCATGTCATGAAGAGATGGCGCGTCATAGCGAGCGCGA
>SDZE01000112.1 GCA_004173095.1 Bradyrhizobiaceae bacterium | reverse complement strand
GCCTTCGTTCACCACAGAAACAGACTGACGCTCTCTTGGCCAATCTTCGCATTCAAGACTCTCAGATGATGGACATCATCGAATTCGGGCGAATGATACATGCTGAAATGTCAGCAATTTCTGATGCAGCCCGCCTTGGGCGAGCAACAAGAGGGGCGACGTTATATTGCACCACCTTCCCTTGCCACCTTTGTGCGAAACACATCGTAGCTGCCGGCATTGAAAGAGTTGTATTCCTTGAGCCGTACCCGAAGAGCCATTCTCAAAAGCTTCACGGAGACTCCATCACATTCGAAACAAGCGTTCCGGAAAAAGTCTATTTTCAACCCTTTATCGGCATTTCACCTCGTCGCTACCGCGACATCTTCGAGAAGAAAAAGCGCAAAGACAAACATGGGCGCGCAGTCGAATGGTACGAAGGAAAGCCTGCTCCACTTATCGAAGATCGAAGCGCGGCATATATCGAAAACGAAGAACCATCTGCCTACGTCGCATTGAAGCTTTTGAAGCGAAGATCCAAACTTTCAGCATCCCGTCAAACCTCTGCAGCATAGACCCACATTCACTCAGCCCTGCTTCTTCACATCCTTCACGCTCGAGAACACGATGCCTTCAGCGCGTTCTTTGGTGTAGTTCAGGTAGAAATCGTTCTTCGCCAGAAACACCGGGTCGTTATCGACGTCGTCGGCGACGCCGGAATTGTTGTTGGTCATGAAGGTGTCGAGCTTCTTCTTGTCGTCGGACGAGATCCAACGCGCCAGCGCGAATTCCGAGACTTCGAAACTCACCGGCAGCTGATATTCGGCATCGAGGCGCGCCTTCAGCACGTCGAGCTGCAGCGGGCCGACAACGCCGACCAGGGCGGGCGCACCGTCGCGCGGGCGGAACACCTGCACCACGCCCTCCTCCGACATCTGCTGCAAGGCTTCTTTCAGCTTCTTGGCCTTCATGGCGTCGCCGAGCCGTACACGCCGCACGATTTCCGGCGCAAACGACGGCACGCCGATGAAGGTGATGTCCTCGCCGTCCGTCAGCGTGTCGCCGATCCGCAGCGTGCCGTGATTGGGGATGCCGACCACGTCGCCGGCATAGGCTTCATCGGCAATGGCGCGGTCCTGCGCGAAGAAGAATTGCGGGCTCGACAGCGACATGTTCTTGCCGGTGCGCACCAGCTTGGCCTTCATGCCGCGCGTGAGCTTGCCTGAGCACAGGCGCGCGAAGGCGATGCGGTCGCGGTGATTGGGATCCATATTGGCCTGGATCTTGAACACGAAGGCCGACATGCGCGGCTCGTCGGCCTCCACCTTGCGGGCGTTGCTCTCCTGGGCGCGCGGCGGCGGTGCGAAACGGCCAAGGCCTTCCAGGAGATCGCCGACGCCGAAATTGCGCAGCGCGCTGCCGAAATAAACCGGCGTCATATGGCCTTCGCGGAACGCCTGCAGGTCGAACGGCTTGCCGGCTTCCTTCACCAGTTCGAGTTCGCCGGCGATTTCGGTGGCGTCGAGATTGGCATTGCGGCCGGCGAGTTCGGAGATGTCGATCTTCTCGGCCGCGCCGGTCTTGGCACCGCCGCCTTCGAGCAGGCGGATGCCGCCGGTCTCGATGTCATAGGTGCCGACGAAATCGCGGCCGCGGCCGACCGGCCAGTTGATCGGCACGGTGTCGAGCGCCAGCGTCTTCTCGATCTCGTCCAAAAGATCGAAGATGTCGCGGCTCTCGCGGTCCATCTTGTTGACGAAGGTGATGATCGGGATGTCGCGCAGACGACAGACCTCGATCAGCTTCAGCGTGCGCGCTTCGATGCCCTTGGCGGCGTCGATCACCATGATGGCGGAGTCGACCGCGGTGAGCGTGCGATACGTGTCTTCCGAGAAGTCTTCATGGCCGGGCGTATCGAGCAGGTTGAAGACGTGACCCTGGAATTCGAAGGTCATCACCGAAGTGACCACCGAGATGCCGCGGTCGCGCTCGATCTTCATCCAGTCCGAGCGGGTGTTGCGGCGCTCGCCCTTGGCCTTCACCTGCCCGGCCAGATTGATGGCGCCACCGAACAGCAGCAGCTTCTCGGTCAGCGTGGTCTTGCCGGCGTCGGGATGCGAGATGATCGCAAAAGTACGGCGGCGCGCGACCTCGGCGGCGAGCGGCGATCGCGCGGCAGATTCGGTGATGGTGGCGGTTTCGGTCTCGGACATGATGGGGCTGTCGCAGGTAAAATGCTGGTGATCAAGGGCTTTAGCCCGCGAACGGCGACCTTGCGCCGCGTTGCGGCGGCCGCGCGTTGCCCCCATATAGAACGCGCGGGGACGACCTCCAAATCATCATTCATCACTGCAGGGACGACCCTGCTTGCGCGCGATACGCGCCGGCGGATCGTGGGATTGCGACCGCGCGCCACAACTGCAGGAGGTCATCATGGCCTGGTTCGTTCTGTTCGTCGCCGGTCTGCTCGAGATCGGCTGGGCCGTCGGGCTCAAATATACCGAAGGTTTCACGAAACTCGTCCCCTCCGTCCTCACGCTGACCAGCATGGCGGCGTCGGTGGGTATGCTGGCGCTGGCACTGAAGGAACTGCCGATGGGAACCGCTTACGCGGTGTGGACCGGCATCGGCGCGGTCGGGACGGCAGCGTTGGGCATCTACCTGTTCGGTGATCCGGCCACGGTGGGGCGGATTGCCTGTATCGGCCTGATCGTGGCGGGGATTGTCGGGCTGAAGCTGGCGAGCTGACAGGCGCCGGCACGGCGTCCCGCTCCCCGTCATTGCGAGGAGCGGATCAGATAAAGCTCAGATGCAGCAACTTCACCACCCACCAGGTCACGGCGGCGACAATGGCGGCGGCCGGGATGGTGATCACCCAGGCATAAACGATCGAACTCGCCACGTTCCAGCGCACAGCCGACACCCGTCGCGCCGCACCGACGCCGACGATGGCGCCGGTGATGGTGTGGGTGGTGGAGACGGGCACGCCGAGAAATGTCGCGGCGAACAAGGTCGCGGCGCCGCCGGTCTCGGCGCAGAAGCCCTGCATCGGGGTCAGCTTGGTGATGCGCAGCCCCATGGTGCGGACGATGCGCCAGCCGCCCATCAGCGTGCCCAGCGCCATCGCCGCCTGGCACGAGATCACCACCCAGAACGGCACCGAAAACTCGCTGCCGAGATAGCCCTGCGAATAGAGCAGGACGGCGATGATGCCCATGGTCTTCTGGGCGTCGTTGCCGCCGTGGCCGAGCGAGTACAGCGAGGCCGAGACGAATTGTAGAATGCGGAAGGCGCGATCCACCGCAAAGGGCGTCGAGCGCACCGAGGCCCATGACACGATGGCGACCAGCAGCAGTGCCAGCAGGAAGCCCACCAGCGGCGACAGCACGATGGCCAGCAGCGTCTTGATCACGCCGCTCCAGACTGCCGCCGAGAGGCCCGCTTTGGCGAGGCCAGCGCCGAGCAACCCGCCGATCAAGGCGTGCGAGGAACTGGATGGAATGCCGAGCGCCCAGGTGATCAGGTTCCACGCGATCGCGCCCACCAGCGCGGCAAAGATCACCGCGGAATCGATCAGGCCGGGTTGGATGATCCCGGTGCCGATGGTGTTGGCCACATGCAGGCCGAACACCAGGAAGGCGATGAAGTTGAAGAACGCGGCCCACAGCACCGCATATTGCGGCCGCAGCACCCGTGTCGACACGATGGTCGCGATCGAGTTCGCGGCATCGTGCAGGCCGTTGAGGAAGTCGAACAGCAGCGCGACGGCGATCAGGCCGATCAGCACCGGGAGAGCGAGCGTGGCGTCCATGTTGCGCCCTGCTCCTAGACTTGCTCGATGACGATGCTGCTGATCTCATTGGCGACATCGTCGAACCGATCCGCCACTTTCTCAAGATGCTTGTAGATCTCCGCGCCGACCACGAAGTCCATGGTGTTGGCATTGCGGTGCTTGAGATAGAGTTCCTTCAGGCCGATATCGTGCAGGTCGTCGACGCGGCCCTCGAGCTTGCCGACCTCTTCGGTCAGCGCTGTCAGTACGCCCACATTGTCGCCGATCTTGTCCATCAGCGGCACCGCGCGGCCGATCAGATCCGCGCACTGCACCAGCAGCGTCCCGATCTCGCGCATCGGCGGCTCGAACTGGCGCACCTCGAACAGCATCACGGCCTTGGCGGTCTGCTGCATCTGGTCGATGGCATCATCCATGGCGCCGATCAGGTTCTTGATATCGATGCGATCGAACGGCGTAATAAACGAACGACGCACCGCCATCAGCACCTCGCGCGTCACGGCGTCGGCATCGCTCTCGAACTGGTTGACGCGCTGGCAATACACCGGCGTTTCCTCGCCGCCCTGCAGCATGCCCGCCAACGCCTTGGAGCCCTCGCTCACCGCTTTCGAATGCTGGGCGAACAGGTCGAAAAACCGCTCCTCCCGCGGCAGAAAGGATCGGAACAAGCGCAGCATCGGGACACCCAGAAACAGGACAGGAGGCGTGAGTGGAACCGCCCAGCGGCCCATTGTCACGAAACCGTCATAAATCACATCCGGGGATTGGGGGCAATCGCTGGTCGGCCCATCGTTCGAGGCCCGCCTGCAGGATCATGTAAGAATGTCGGCCTCCGCCGACCGCAACATGCTGCCTTGCAACAACGCGAAAAGGGCCGGCGCTCTTGGCCCGGCCCTTCCTGATCCTCATCGTCACATGCAGTACATCCGTGAACGTGACGGAGGATGTTAGCGTCAGAGCGCCTGTAGATTATCGGCAGCGTTTTTGCCGCTGCGCTGATCCTTCACGACGTCGAAGCTGACCTTCTGGCCCTCGCTGAGCGAGCCGAGTCCGGCACGCTCCACGGCCGAGATATGCACGAACACATCCTGGCTGGAGCCTTCCGACGCGATGAAGCCGAAGCCTTTGCTGGTGTCGAAGAATTTAACGGTACCTGTGGGCATGACGATTCCTTTCAATCGGTCATAGATGATGTACTTCCGGATCTGTCGGAAGCGCGTCAGATCGAATTTGAAGAGGAAGTTCGTCGGGCGTGTCTCAAGAGACAGCAGCCACTCAAAGCTCGAATACAACGTCGATGACTGAACGTCTAAAACGAGAATGAGATGTTTGTAAGGCGCGCGCGCTGCGCGTTCATCTTTCAGTCGCCGGATTGATGATCGGGCTCCGGCCGGGAGACGACATAGACGGCGGCGCCGATCATCACCACGGCTACGGCTGTTGCGAGCATCCAGCCCGGGCGAACCTGCGTCCAGAACAGCGCATAGCCGATCGTCATCCCTGCTACCGCCATCCCTTTGGCGCGACGCGGGATCGCACCTTGTTCGCGCCACCGCCGCAGGCTCGGCCCGAAGCGGGGATGATCGAGCATCCATGCTTCGACGCGCGGCGAGGATCGACCGAAACACCAGGCCGCCAAAATCAGGAACGGCACGGTGGGAAGCAGCGGCGTCACGATCCCGATCATGCCGAGCATCAGCATCAGGCCACCGACACACGCATATGCGACTCTCTTCATGCAGCCTGTCTCTCGTCCCGTCTCATTGATCGGCATTGCTTGTCGGAGCGTGATCTTTTCCGAAAACCGGTACCCTCTTTTCGGAATCACTCTCAACGCAAAACGCCGCCTTGCGGCGGCGTCGAGCTTGTCGATGTGAGCACCCTGCCCGCTACAGCGAGCGCTTGAAGAGGTGTCCGATCTCACCGACCACGCCGCGGCGGAAGGTGAGCACGCAGACCACGAAGATGACGCCCTGGATCACCGTCACCCACTGGCCGAAGCCGGCGAGATACTGCTGCATGGCGATGATCACGAAGGCACCGACCACCGGCCCGTAGAGGGTCGCGAGACCGCCGACCAGCGTGATCAGCACGACTTCACCCGACATGGTCCAGTGCACATCGGTGAGCGAGGCATTCTGCGCCACGAACACTTTCAGCGAACCGGCAAACCCGGCGAGCACGCCCGACAGGATGAAGGCGAGCAGCTTGTACTGATCGGTCTTGTAGCCGAGCGAGACGGCGCGCGGCTCGTTTTCGCGGATCGCTTTCAGCACTTCGCCGAACGGCGAATTGATGGTGCGGAAGATGATCAGGAAACCGAGGAGGAAACCGACCAGGATGACGTAATACAGCGTGATCGGCTTCGACAGATCGAACAGGCCGAACAGCATGCCTTGCGGAATGCCCTGAATGCCGTCTTCGCCATGGGTGAACGGCGTCTGCAGATAGAGGAAGAAGATCAACTGCGACAGCGCCAGCGTGATCATGGCGAAATAGATGCCCTGACGGCGGATCGCAATCAGGCCGGTGATGACGCTGAGCACGAACGCCGCGATGAGCCCGAACACGATCGACAGTTCCGGCGACAGCGGGCCCATATTGATCATGAACTCGCCGATCAGGGGGACCTTGAAGCCGATGGTGCCGACCTTGGCCATATGCGCGGTGACGTAGCCGGCAGTGCCCATGAACATCGCATGGCCGAACGACAGCAAGCCACCATAGCCGATCAGCAGGTTAAAGGCGCAGGCGAACAGCGCGAAGCACAGCGCCTGCATTACGAAGAACGGATACAGCCCGGTGAACGGCACCGCCACGAGCAGGACGGTCATGATCACGAAGGCGATCATCTCGTCCTTGGTGCCGCGGGTCTGTGCGGGGATCGAGTTTTCAGTGATGGTGGTCATGTCAGGTGGTCCGTCCCGTCAGGCCCGAGGGTTTCACGAGGAGCACCAGCACCATCAGCACGAAGACGACGGTGTTGGAGGCCTCGGGGTAGAAGTACTTGGTCAGCCCCTCGACGATGCCGAGAGCGAAGCCGGTGATGATCGATCCCATGATCGAGCCCATGCCGCCGATGACGACGACGGCGAACACGACGATGATGAGGTCCGCGCCCATCAGCGGGCGGACCTGGTTGATCGGCGCCGACAGCACGCCGGCGAGTGCCGCCAGACCGACGCCGAGACCATAGGTCAGCGTGATCATCAGCGGCACATTGATGCCGAAGGCGCGCACCAGCGTCGGGTTCTCGGTCGCGGCGCGCAGATAAGCGCCAAGCCGCGTGCGTTCGATCAGGAACCAGGTGGCGATACAGACGATCAGAGAGAAGATGACGACCCAGCCGCGATAGATCGGCAGGAACATGAAGCCGAGATTGACGCCGCCCTTCAGCGCATCCGGGATGGCGTAAGGCAGACCCGACGAGCCGAAATAGTTCTGGAACACGCCCTGGATGATCAAAGCGAGACCGAAGGTCAGCAGCAGGCCGTAAAGGTGATCGAGATTGGCGATCCATTGCAGCATGGTCCGCTCCAGGATCATGCCGAAAATGCCGACGATGATCGGCGCCAGGAACAGCGCGGGCCAATAGCCGATGCCTGCCAGATTGAGCAGGAAGTAAGCCACGAAGGCGCCCATCATATAGAGCGCACCGTGGGCAAAATTGATGATGTTCAGCATGCCGAAAATCACGGCGAGACCGAGACTCAGCAAGGCATAGAAGGAGCCGTTGATGAGCCCGACCAGCAATTGGGCGGACAAAGCCTGGAGATTGATCGACATGGCGCTTTCAACTCTGATGTTAGAGCCTGATCCACTCGGTGAAACAGGCTCTAGCTTGTTCTCTTATCAAAGCACGATCTGATCCGAAAAACGTCACTCTTCCGGATCGTGCTCTCGTGGCAGTCATGGCCCGACGGCAAAAGGCTGCCGGGCCACAGCTCTCGTTACGAATTCACGCGTTATTTCTTCAACAGCGAACAGGTGCTCTTGTCGAGTGGCGTGAAGGCCTGGTCGGCAGGAATCGTGGCAACCAGCTTGTAGTAATCCCAGGGCGCCTTCGATTCCGAAGGCTTCTTGACCTCGAACAGATAGGACGGGTGGATCTTGCGGCCGTTCGGCTGGATCGAACCCTTGCCGAACAGCGGATCGTCGGTCGGCATTTCCTTCATCTTGGCGACGACCTTGGCGCCGTCATGCGGATTGCCGCCCATGGCTTCGAGCGCCTTCAGGTAATGCAGCGTACCGGAATAGACGCCGGCCTGCACCATGGTCGGCGGCGCCGATCCCTTCGAGCGTTCGGCGTAGCGCTTCGAGAACGCGCGGGTGCCGTCATTCATGTCCCAGTAGAACGTCTCGGTGAAAGACAGCCCCTGCGCCAGGTCAAGGCCGATCGACTTGACGTCGGTGATGAACAGCAGCAACGCCGCCAGTTTCTGGCCTTTGCTGATGCCGAATTCGGCGGCCTGCTTGATCGAGGTCGAGGTGTCGCCGCCGGCATTGGCGAGGCCGATGACCTTGGCGCCCGACGACTGTGCCTGCAGCAGGAAGGACGAGAAGTCCGACGAGTTGAGCGGATGCTTGACGCTGCCGATGACCTTTCCGCCCGCTGCCTTCAATGCATTGGTGGTGTCACGTTCGAGCGCGGCTCCGAAGGCGTAGTCGGCGGTCAGAAAGAACCAGCTATCGCCGCCGGCCTTGGTCAGCGCGGTGCCGGTGCCGTAAGCGAGATCATAGGTGTCGTAGGTCCAGTGGATGGTGTTCGGCGTGCACTGGGCATTGGTGAGATCCGAGGTGCCGCCGCCGGAATTGATATAGACGCCGTTCTTTTCCTTGACGACATTGTTCACGGCCAGCGCAACGCCGGAATTCGGCACGTCGGTGATCATGTCCATCTTCTCGCGGTCGAACCACTGCCGTGCGAGATTGGCGCCGATATCCGGCTTGTGCTGGTGATCGCCGGAGATCACGTCAATGGTCCAGCCCTTGGCCTTGAGCCCGGAGTCCTCAACCGCCATCTGCGCGGCCAGGGTCGAGCCCGGGCCGGCCAGATCAGCATAGATGCCGGAGAGATCGGTGAGCACGCCGATCTTGACGTTCTTGTCCTGCGCCGCGGCAGTGGAGACGGTCGCGGCGGCAATGGCGGTGCCGAGCAGAAGTCTGGTAATCGCTTTAGACATTCATTCCTCTTACAGACTGCCCCCGGCACGCGCCGAGAGCACTATTTCTTCAAAAGTGGACAGGAGCTCTTTTCGAGCGGGGTGAACGCCTGATCCGCGGGGATCGTCGCCACCAGTTTGTAGTAATCCCACGGCCCCTTGGATTCCTCGGGCTTCTTGACCTCGAACAGATAGGCGGGATGTAGCTTGCGCCCGTTGGGCTGGATCGTTCCCTTCCCGAAGATGGGGTCGTCGGTCGGCATTTCCTTCATCTTGGCGACGACCTTGAGGCCGTCATGCGAATTGCCGCCCATGGCATCGACCGTCTTGAAGTAATGGATCAGCGACGAATAGACGCCGGCCTGCACTGTGGTCGGCATCGCCTTGTTCTTCGCGCGCTCCTGGAAGCGCTTGGAGAAGGCGCGGGTACCGTCGTTGAGATCCCAGTAGAAGGTCTCGGTCAGGTTGAGGCCATTGGCGACGGGCAGACCGAGCGAATGGATGTCGGTGATGAACATCAGGAGGCCGGCGAGTTTCTGGCCGCCCTTTACGATGCCGAATTCCGAAGCCTGCTTAATGGAGTTGATGGTGTCGCCGCCGGCATTGGCGAGGCCGATGACCTTGGCCTTGGAGGTCTGCGCCTGCAGCAGGAAGGACGAGAAGTCCGGCGTATTGAGCGGCGGGCGAACGCTGCCAACCACCTTGCCGCCGACGGCGCTGACGGCGTTGGTGGTGTCACGCTCGAGCGCGGTGCCGAAGGCGTAGTCGGCGGTGAGGAAGAACCAGGTATC
>SDZE01000014.1 GCA_004173095.1 Bradyrhizobiaceae bacterium | reverse complement strand
TAATACCATTGACATAAGAGCACACAGCCGGCGCAAACAGCGCCGGCTTTGTCGTTTCAGGAACTCTTAGCACTTTGCTGCCAGCGTGGGGCGCTACAACTTACAGGTATCATCTTTAACTGTTGCGACTATTTTTTTACCGCGAGCTTTTGCGGAGCAGTTCGATTGTTGAGCGTATCATGGCAGAAGACGTTGCAAGCAATGGACGGGTCGCCTTCGGGCGTGGCTACAATGTCTGGATCATGGCCATCGACGGTACGTGGCGACGCAACTGCGTACTGACATCGGTGTCGTCAAACGACGCGCAACTGACGCTGGAAAGCTCGATCGAAGGCCTCAATCTCAAAGAGTTCTTCCTGCTGTTGTCCTCGACCGGCCTGGCCTATCGCCGTTGCGAACTGATCAAGATCAACGGCGCCCAGATCGATATTCGTTTCATCAGCACGAAAGCTAACGGCAAGAAGAAATCGCCGGCTCTCGGCGACGGCAACATGGCGCGTGCCTGATCTCTATTCCGCCGCTTCCCGAGCGAGCGCCGGTGTGGCCGATGTCGATGCATCCGCAGCTTTGCTGCGACCCCAGCCCGATATGGCGTTCGACAGTCGGTCGAGGTAGATGTAAACCACCGGTGTCGTGAACAGGGTCAGCGCCTGGCTGACGATCAGACCGCCGACCATGGCATAGCCGAGCGGCTGGCGGATTTCAGATCCCGTGCCGGTGCCGAGCATCAGCGGAACGCCGCCTAGTAGAGCGGCCATCGTCGTCATCATGATCGGGCGGAAGCGCAGCAATGCCGCCTTCCGGATCGCTGCTTCCGGCCCGAGATGCTCATCGCGTTCGGCGGCGATGGCGAAGTCCACCAGCATGATGCCGTTCTTTTTGACGATGCCGATCAGGAGAATGATTCCGATCAGGGCGATCAGGCTGAAATCGAACCCGAACGCCATCAGGATCGCCAGTGCGCCGACGCCCGCCGAGGGCAGGGTGGAGAGAATGGTCAGCGGATGGATATAGCTCTCATAGAGAATGCCGAGGATCAGATACACCACGACCAACGCAGCGAGGATGAGCAGTGGCACGCTCGACAGTGATTGCTGGAATGCTTGCGCAGTTCCCTGAAATGTACCGCGCAATGTGGCTGGTGCGTTGAGATCTCGCATGGCGTTCTGCACGGCATCGGTGGCTTGGCCGAGCGCGACACCCTGTGCCAGGTTGAAGCTGATGGTGATCGCAGGGAACTGCCCCTGATGGCTGATCGACAGTGGTCGCACCGGCACCGTCGTCCATTTGACGAAAGCAGCGAGCGGGACCTGGTCGCCGGTGGTCGGCGACTTGATGTAGATCTTGTCGAGCGTATCCAGCTTGCCCTGCAACTCCGGCAGGATCTCTAGAATAACGTGGTACGTGTTTAACTGGGTGAAGAACTGCGCGATCTGACGTTGCCCGAATGCGTCATAAAGCGTGTCGTCGATCAGTTGCGGCGAGATGCCGAAACGTGAGGCGGCGTCACGGTCGATGTTCAGCGTCAGTGTGGTACCCTTGGTCTGCTGGTCGGTAGCGACGTCGCGCAATTCGGTCAGCGTCTGCATCTTGTCGAGGATCTTGGGGGCCCATTCGTTCAGCTCTGCCAGATTGGCGTCCTGCAGCGTGTATTCGAACTGTGTGCGGGTCGCGCGTCCGCCGAGGCGGACGTCCTGTGCCGCCTGCATGAACAGGCGCGCGCCTTCGACCTTGTCCAGCTTGGGGCGCAACCGTGCAATAATCTGCTGTGCCGATGCCGAGCGTTCGTCGCGCGGTTTCAGCGTGATGAACATGCGTCCGGTGTTGAGCGCGCCGCCGCTGCCGCCAATCGCCATGGCGACGGTGGCGACATCAGGATCGGCTTGCACAATCTTGCCGAGTTCTTCCTGATGCTTGCGCATATCCGCAAAGGAAATATCCTGCGCCGCTTCCGAGGAGGCGGTGATCAGGCCGGTGTCCTGTTGCGGGAAAAATCCCTTCGGAATCACGACGAACAGATAGACCGACAGTGCCACTGTGGCGAAGAACACCATCAGCGTGGTGAGACGCCAGCGCATCACGAGATCGAGCCCGCGCTCATAACCGCGCAGCATGGCGTCGAACACGTTTTCGCTCATCCGATAAAATCGGCCGTGCCTTGTATGCTTCTCGTCGCGCAGGAAGCGTGATGCCATCATCGGCGTCAGCGTCAACGACACCACCAGTGACACGAAAATCGCCATGGTGAGCGTGATCGCGAATTCGCGAAACAATCGACCGATGATGCCGCCCATCAGCAGCAGCGGGATCAGCACCGCCACCAGCGAAACCGAGATCGAGACGATGGTGAAGCCGATTTCGCTGGCGCCTTTCATGGCTGCGGCCATCGGCGTCTCGCCTTCTTCGATATAGCGCGTGATGTTCTCGAGCATCACGATGGCGTCGTCCACCACGAAGCCGACGGAGATCGTCAATGCCATCAGAGACAAGTTGTCGAGCGTATAGCCGAACACCCACATCAGCGCGCAGGCGCCGAGCAGCGCCAGAGGCACGGTGATACTGGGAATGATCGTTGCCCAGACGTTGCGCAGGAAAAGGAAAATGACCATCACGACGAGCGCGATGGTCAGCAACAGCGTAAACTGCACGTCCTCCACCGCGGCGCGGATTGTCTGCGTGCGATCGCTCAGGACCTTGATGTCGATCGCCGGCGGTATCGCCGCCACGAGCCGCGGCAGCTCCGCTTTGATCTTGTCCACGGTGTCGATGACATTGGCGCCGGGTTGCTTGAAGATCACAAGGAACACGCCGCGCTTGCCGTCGGCCCACGCCGCCTGCTTGGCGTCTTCGGGGCCGGTCACGGCGTGGCCGATGTCGCGCACGCGCAGCGGCCCACCATTGCGGTAGGCGATGACGACGTCGTTCCAGTCCTTCGAGTCCGGCAGCTGGTCGTTGGCATAGATCGTGTAGCTGCGCGTGGCGCCGTCGATATTACCCTTCGGACTATCGACCGTGGTTACCGCGAGCTGGGTGCGAATGTCTTCGAGTCCGATCCCCTTGGCGACCAGTTTGGCGGGATCGATCTGGATGCGGACGGCAGGCTTCTGCTGGCCGCCGATCGTGACCTGTGCGACGCCCGTGATCTGACTGATCTGTTGCGCCAGCTGCGCATCGACGCTGTCGCTCACCGTGGTGATCGGCAGCGTGTCCGATGTCGCCGACAGCAGCATGATCGGCGAATCCGCCGGGTTCACCTTGCGATAGGTCGGCGGCGAGGGCAGGCTCTTCGGCAACTGCCCGCTGGCCGCATTGATGGCGGCTTGCACGTCATTCGCGGCGCCGTCGATGGATCGGTTGAGATCGAACTGGATCGTCACCGCCGCCGTTCCGAGCGAGCTCGTCGAGGTCATCTGCGCGACGCCGGGGATCTGCGCGAACTGCCGTTCCAGCGGCTGCGCTACCGACGAGGCCATGGTTTCCGGGCTGCCGCCCGGCAGTGAGGCCGAGATCTGGATCGTCGGGAAGTCCACCTGCGGCAACGGCGCCACGGGAAGCAGCGGGTAGGCCACCAGACCGACGAACAGGATGCCGGCCATCAGCAGCGAGGTGGCGATGGGATAGCGGATGAACGGCGATGAGATGCCCCCGCTCATGGCTTACTTCCCTTGCGCCAAGTCGGCGGACGCCACGGCAGCGGCGACCAGCGTACCCGGCTGCACCTTGTACTGGCCGGCGACGATGACGCGATCTCCCGGCGCGAGGCCGTCTTCGATCACCGTGCGCCCTTCGATGGAGCGACCGACCTTGATCTTGCGCAGTTCGGCTTTGCTGTCGGCGCCGACGGCGAAGGCATAAAGGCCATCGGTGCCATGCTGCACGGCATCGTCCGGCGCGACGGTGGCGTCCTTTAATGTGCTGACCAGAAGTCGCGTCGAGATCGACAGCCCCGGCCACAACACGTGATCCTTGTTATCGAATACGCCCTTCAGCCGGATGGTGCCGCTGGTGGTATCGACCTGATTGTTGACCACAGACAGCGTGCCTTTCGACAGCAACCGCTTGCCGTCGCTCGTATAGGCATCGACTTCGAGCGGGTGCCTGGCCTGTTGGGCATTGATATCGACCAGCTGCTGTTCGGGGGCTGTGAAGATCACTGCGATCGGCTCGATCTGCGCGATGGTGACGATGCCTGTTTGCGTGGAGGCATTGACGATGTTGCCCTGGTCGACCTGACGGAAGCCGACCACACCGCCAATCGGTGCTTTCACCGTTGCATAATCGAGCTGAGTCTGCGCGTTGGCGATCGCGGCCTCATCAGCCGTGATTTGCGCGGTCAGCTGCTGCACCGTCGAGCGCTGGGTGTCAGTCTGCTGCCGTGTCGCGAAGTCGCCGAGTTTGGTGTAGCGTTGCAGATCGAGATAGGCATTGGCGAGACTGGCTTCGTCCTGGGCTTTCTTCGCCTTGGCCTGATCGAGCGAGGCCTGGAAGGGGCGGGGGTCGATCTGCGCGAGCAGGTCGCCGGTTTTGACGATCTGCCCTTCGGTGAACGCGATGCGATCGATCTGGCCATCGACGCGCGTGCGGACCACGACGGTGTTGAAGCCCTGCACGGTGCCGAGGCTATTCAGATAAACGGGGAAATCAGCTTTCTCAACCGACGCGATCTTGACCGGCACGGCGGCGGCAGGGCGCGGCTTGTCGCTTTGCGGCTGCTTCGCACCAGCGTCACCGTAACTACGCCACGCGACGATGCCGCCAGCGATCAGCACGGCCAGCGTCAGCAGCCTGACCCAGCGGGAGCGAGATACTGATGTCATGAGATGTCTATCCGCTCTGCCAGCCACCCGTCGCGCGCGACACTCAGGTCGGACAAGGCCCGGTGGATCGGCCCGATCTGATTGATCCGGGCAGTTAAAAATGCGGACTGGACCTGTAAATTCACGAGCGCTTGATATCTCGCTTCATTGCCAAACATTAATCTTGACCGACCTTCCGGATGCTTCGCCGACGACGGGATGACGTGCAGACAAGCAGCCAGCCAGGCAGGCTGGGGCGGTCTGCATTGTCTCGGCCGCGACCGTGGGTCATATCAGGCGCGTCGCCGTTGCACGGCTTGGCTGGGGAGAACACCGATGGACGAACTGAACGGGCGCATGATCGCGTGCCAGATCCTGATCACGGGACTGATCGCGCGTGTCGCCAACGACAAGCCTGATCCGTTGCGATTCCTCACCGACTTCAGGGACGAGATCAAAGCCGTGGTTCGCGGCATCAACATCGCCGGAATGGAGAGCACCGACCTTGTCCGTCAGTCGGCCTTGCGGACGATTGACGAGATGTTCTCGTTGATGAAGGCGCCCAGCGTCGATTGATCCGGTGCTGCCAGTTTAGAATGGTTTTGATCTTGACCTATTCAAAGGGGGAAGAGCCGTAAAACAGGCTGAATGATTTGACGCGTGGTTCCTGCCTCCGCTACCGCTGCATCGTCGCATTGAAAGTGCGGTAGTGGGGCAGAGGCAGAAATCCAATGGGGACGTCAAAAACACCGCGATCGCTGCGTAGCGCTTCGCTGAAGGTTGCTAATATTCGCGGCGAAAACGCCTATCCAGCAGGCCGGGTTTCGGCCGTCGCCAGCTTGATCGCCGTTGCGTCGTTCGGGGGAGCGGAAGCGCAGCAGGCCAATCTGCCGCCAGTGAATGTCGATGCCCCCGTGGCGCGGCCGCGCCCGGTTTCGAAGCCGACGCCAGACCAGTTGCGGGCACGTCAGGCTTTGCGCCGGGCGGCACGCCGGATGGAGCAGCCGCCGCTGGCACCTGTGCCATTCCCCAATGCCGGCGGTCTGCCCGATGCAAATCCCTATGCCGATGCAGCCGCGCCTTACAAAGGTGATCGGCTTGCCGGTACCAAATTCTCCGAGAAGCTGGTTGATACGCCGCGCACCGTTACAGTGCTGACCAAGGAAATTCTCGAGGACAAGAACGCGACCAGTCTGCGCGAAGTGGCGCGGACCACGGCCGGCGTGACGCTTGGCACCGGCGAGGGCGGCAACGCGTTCGGCGACCGCTTCTTCATCCGCGGCTTCGATGCCCGCAACGACGTCTTTATCGACGGTGTGCGCGACCCCGCCGTCAGCATCCGCGAGAACTTCTTTACTGAGCAGGTCGAGATCCTGCGCGGGCCGGCGTCGTCCTTTGCAGGCCGCGGCACCGCGGGCGGTGCCATCAACATTGTCACCAAGCAGGCCGGCGATCGCAATTTTCAGAAGGCCGAAACCATTTACGGCACCGACCAGACAAAGCGCATCACCTTCGATGTCAATCAGGTGGTCAGTCCGACGCTCAGCTTGCGTACCGGCGGTCTGTACCAGGACGCGGAAGTGGCCGGCCGCAACTATGTCACCGATGACCGCTGGGGCGCGTTCGGCGCGTTGAAGTGGACACCAACCGACGCCTTCAAGGTGACGGCGAATTACGTTCATACCGACCTGAGCGGACTGCCGGACTTCGGCGTGCCTTATAATCGCACGCTGCGCGCGCCGGTTACGGACATCAACGTGCCGCGTGAAACCTATTACGGCTTCGTCAATCGCGATTTCCAGAAGGCGCGGCAGGATTTCGGCACCTTGATCGCCGAGGTCAATATCACGCCCGACATCACCTTGACCAACAAGACCCGGCTGCAACGGTCGGTGCTCGACTATGTCGGCACGCTGCCGAACAATCCGACGGCAACCACGGTCAGCCTGTCGGCGCAGAGCCGCTATCAGGTCACCGACGTGGTAGCCAACGTCACCGATGCGACTTTCAAATTCGACGCCGGCGGCGTCAAGAACACGTTGGTGACCGGTGTCGAAGTCTCGCAGGAAAGCATCATGCGGGACAACTATACGGGCCTGACCTCGGAGTTGAACGGCATCTTCACCGGCAACAGCGCCACCGTATCGATCTTCAATCCGCCCAACTTGGCGCCGTTCGCGTCGGCGCCGCAGCGTTCCAACAATCCCACCAATATCAATGTGGACACCAAGGCGGCCTATGCAATCCACACCGCCAACTTCCAGGACGTGGTGATCCTGAATGGCGGCATACGATATGACGACTACGCCATCAACGGGTTCAATCGCACCTCGAATACCGGCGTCACCTCGGGGATGTTCAACTACAATGTCGGCGCCGTGCTCAAGCCGGTGCCGTATGGCAGCCTCTATGCCGCGTTTGCGACCTCATCGAATCCGGTCGGCGCCGAGCTCGATGCGACCGGCACCGCCTATGGCGGCCTGGTGGTGAACAACACCACATTCCAGGCCCTGGCGCCCGAGGAGAACAAGTCGACGGAAATCGGCACCAAGTGGGAGTTGTTCGACCGCCATCTGCTGGTCACCGCGGCGTTGTTCGAGACGGTCAAGAGCAATGCGCGCGAAACCAGCGGCAGCGACATCATTGCCGGCGCGCAGTATCGTGTCCGCGGCATCGATCTCGGCATGGGCGGCAAGATCACCGACAAATGGAGCGTGTTCGCCGGCGCGGTGTTCATGGAATCCAAGGTGCTGAAGTCGATCGACGCCACGCAGGTTGGGGCGCAGCTGGCGAATATCGCCCATCAGTCGTTCAACGTTCTGACCAAGTACCGGATCACCGACCCGTGGGAAGTCGGCGGCCAGGCCACCTATGTGTCGGAGATCTTCGGCGGCACGCTGGGGGCCACCAACGGCAACGTGTTGCCTTCGCACTGGCGGTTCGATGCGTTCACCGAGTATCGCTTCGACAAACATCTGAAGGCCAAGGTGTCGGTGAACAATATCTTCGACACCGTCTATTACGACGCGTTTTATCGCAGCAACACGCCGTTCACCTTCATCGCGCCCGGCCGTTCGGTGTGGGTGTCGCTGCAGGGATCCCTTTGATCATTGGGGGCCCCTTCTGGGGCTCCCGCCGACGGCGAACCGTGACATGCTGATTTGTATTCCCGACGTCCTGAACAAGAGCGATGTGGCAGACTTCCGCCGCATCATGGACGCAGCCGACTGGGAAGACGGACGTTCCACGGCCGGCGCGCAGTCGGCGCTGGTCAAGCGCAACGAGCAACTGCGTCCGGACGGCGAGATTGCGCGCAGTCTCGGCAACCGCATCATCTCGGCATTGACGACCAACCCGCGCTTTCTCTCGGCGGCGATACCGCTGCATATCTTTCCGCCGCTGTTCAACCGCTACGCGGCGATGAGCGGCCATCACTTCGGCGTCCACGTCGATAACGCGGTGCGCGGCGATCATCTCACCGGATTGCGGATCCGCACAGACTTATCGGTCACGCTGTTCCTCGCCGAACCGGACGAGTATGAGGGTGGCGAGCTCGTCATCGAGGATAACTACGGCTCGCATGAAGTGAAACTGCCGGCCGGACACCTTGTGCTGTATCCCGCATCCAGCCTCCACCTGGTAACCCCGGTAACGGCAGGTATGCGCGTGGCGTCTTTTTTCTGGCTGCAGAGCATGATACGTGATGCCCATGCGCGCAGTATGATCTTCGATCTCGATAGTGCGATCCAGAACCTTGTCGAGCGTCTCGGACGCGACGATCCTGAAACGGTCACTTTGACCGGTATATATCACAATCTCATTCGCTACTGGGCCGAGGTGTAGACTTGTTTAGAAACGTTCTCATGTTGCTGGCGACGTTGGCGTCGGTCTGGTTCGCTTCGCCGCTGATCGCGCAGCAGGCGGCGCCTCCCGCAACCGCCCCGGCGGCAGCACCGACGCTGGCGCCTGCATCACCGACCGCGCCGGCGTTGGCGAGCCCCATGGCCGAAGCTTCCGCCCGAACGCCGGTTGCGACCGGTGAGCATGATCTGTCGCCATGGGCGATGTTCATGGGCGCCGATATCGTCGTCAAGGCGGTAATGGTTGGTCTGGCTCTGGCGTCGGTCCTGACCTGGACCGTCGGCATCTTCAAATTCATGGAGCTGACCTATTCGACCAGTCGCCTGAAAAGCGCTCTGCGCAAGATTGGCGATGCGCGCTCGCTCGCTGAAGCGCAACTCACCCTTGGTCACAAGGGCACGGTGCTGTCGCGTCTGCTCGCTGCAGCGCTGCGCGAGAACAAGATGTCGGCTGGCATTTCCAGCGACGACGGCATCAAGGAGCGTGCGGCGTCGAGCTTCACCGAAATCGTCCGCGCCGAGGGGCGTCGTGTTCGCGCCGGCATGGGCGCGCTGGCGACCATCGGCGCGATCTCGCCATTCGTCGGCCTGTTCGGCACCGTGTGGGGCATCATGAACAGTTTCATCGGCATCTCGAAGTCGCAGACGACCAATCTCGCCGTGGTCGCGCCGGGCATCGCCGAGGCGCTGCTCGCCACCGCGATCGGCCTCGTTGCCGCCATCCCCGCCGTGATCATCTACAATCACTTCGCGCGCGTGACGCGCAACTACATGGAGATCGTCGGCCGAGCCCAGGGCGCGTCGGGGCGGCTGTTGTCGCGCGATCTTGATCGCACCCATTCCAGCGCTCATCTGCGCGCAGCGGCTGAATAAGTCATGGGTATGTCGCTTTCCGAAGGTTCTGGTGACGACGACGATTTCGCGGAAAACCACGAAATCAACGTTACCCCCTTCATCGACGTCATTCTGGTGCTGCTGATCATCTTCATGGTGGCAGCACCGCTGTCCACCGTCGATCTGCCGATCAATCTGCCGTCCTCCACGGTGACGCCGCAGAAGAAGCCGGACAAGCCGACCTATGTCAG
>SDZE01000428.1 GCA_004173095.1 Bradyrhizobiaceae bacterium | reverse complement strand
TGAAGTCGATCCCGGACGCCTATTACCAGGCGGCGCAGATCGATGGCGCGTCGCGCTGGGCGGTGTTTCGCGCCATCCAGCTGCCGAAGCTCAATCGCGTGCTGCTGATCGGCGTGTTGCTGCGCTTCATGGATAGTTTCATGATCTATACCGAGCCGTTCGTCGTCACCGGCGGCGGGCCCGGCAATTCGACCACCTTCGTCTCCATCGAGCTGGTCAAGATCGCGCTCGGCCAGTTCGATCTCGGCAAGGCCGCGGCGCTGTCGCTGGTCTACAACATCATCGTGCTGATCGTGTGCTGGGTATTCTACACCGTGATGACCAATGCCGGCACCGATCGCAGCAAGACGGAGGTCGCGGCATGAATAATTCCATTCCCGGCCGCCGCATCATCCTGACGCTGTTCCTGGTGTTCCTGCTGCTGCCGATTTACTGGCTCGTCAATATGAGCTTCAAGGAGAATGGCGAGATCGTCTCGACCATGACCCTGTGGCCGCACCGGCCGACGCTCGACAACTACATCCGCATCTTCACCGACGAGAGCTGGTATTCCGGCTATATCAACTCGCTGAAATACGTCGTCATCAACACCGTGTTGTCGATCAGTTTCGCGCTGCCGGCCGCCTACGCCTTCTCGCGCTACAAGTTTCTCGGCGACAAGCACCTGTTCTTCTGGCTGCTGTCGAACCGGATGGCGCCGCCAGCGGTGTTCGCGCTGCCATTCTTCAACCTGTATTCGGCCGTCGGCCTGTTCGATACGCCATGGGCCGTGGCCTTGGCGCACTGCCTGTTCAACGTGCCGCTCGCCGTGTGGATCCTCGAAGGCTTCGTCAGCGGCGTGCCGCGCGAGATCGACGAGACGGCGTTTCTCGACGGCTATTCGTTTCCAAAATTCTTCGTCAAGATCCTGATGCCCCTGATCGCCTCTGGCATCGGCGTCGCCGCGTTCTTCTGCTTCATGTTCTCCTGGGTCGAACTGCTGCTCGCGCGCACGCTGACTTCGGTGAATGCCAAGCCGATCTCGGCGATCATGACGCGCACGGTGTCGGCCTCCGGCATGGACTGGGGACTGCTCGCCGCCGCCGGTGTGCTGACCATCATCCCCGGCGCATTGGTGATCTGGTTCGTCCGCAACTACATCGCACGCGGCTTCGCGCTGGGGCGGGTGTGATGATGCTTATCGCGATTGCTACACTCTCCTTCACCTCTCCCCACCGGGGAGAGGTCGCCGCGTCTTCGCGGCGGGTGAGGGGGCGCCACACGCTTCGCCGTCGCCCGGGGCGCCCCCTCACCCTAACCCTCTCCCCGGTGGGGAGAGGGGACGTGACGGCGCGCGGGGATGCGCATGCAGCAGACACGGAGGCTTAATTGGATCACATCGCCTGGATGGCCTGGACGCCGCCGACTGCGATCTTCTTCGCGGCCATTGCGCTCACGCTCGCGACCATGACCGTGCTCGCTATGCGCTATCCCGAAGCCGAGCGGGTCGGCATCCTGCGCATTCCCACCACGCGCGGCGATCGGCTGTTCCTGTCGCTGATTGCCGCTGCGGTGATCCATCTGTTGTGGATCGCCTTTGTCGGCAGTGATCCGGTCGCCACATTGCCGATCGGTGAGGAGGGGCTGGAGATTTCAAATCTCTGGTTCGCGACACTGATTTCGCTGGTTGCGGCGACTGCAATCTTTCGCACCGTCTGACCAGTCTGGACTGCAGGCACGGGATAATCCCGGCCTGAACACATGGGAGGAAGCTATGAAGCACCTGACGACACCGGCCCGTCGCCCGACGCGCCACATCATGATGACCAGCGCTTGCGCGCTGATCGCCGCGACGGCGCTGCTTGCCGCCCCGGCCAAGGCCGATGACGCCACCATCCAGAAATGGATCGACAGCGAATTCCAGCCTTCGACGCTGTCGAAGGCCGACCAGCTGAAAGAGCTGCAGTGGTATGCGAAGGCGGCCGAGCCGTTCAAGGGCATGGAGATCAATGTCGTCTCCGAAACCATCACCACGCATGAATATGAATCGCGCACGCTGGCCAAGGCGTTCTCGGAGATCACCGGCATCAAGCTGAAGCACGACCTGATCCAGGAAGGCGACGTGGTCGAGAAGCTGCAGACCCAGATGCA
>SDZE01000385.1 GCA_004173095.1 Bradyrhizobiaceae bacterium | reverse complement strand
ACAACGTCGTAACCGGCCCGTGCTTCGATGCGCTCAACTCCTGCACCCCACAACCGCGAGCGGGAATTCGATTTCCGCCCGGCGGCGTATAGCTTCGCCGACGAATGCACGGGCATCGCCGGGCGCCTGCTTGCCTATATGGGTTGTCTGGCCCTGCTTGCCATGGCCGCGGTGGCGGCGTTCGATCATCTGGACCTTGATCTGACACCGCCTGCTGCCGCGCCGCCAGGCTGGGCGGTGGCCAGCCGATCGTATCCCGCATTTGCCGTCAGCCAGGCGGATGCAGCTGGAATTACAACCGGTTACGAAATCCGCCGGCATCCGGACGGCGGCCGCAAGACATCCTGCGCTGGATGCAGGCCGACGGGCAGCCATTGGCCGAGCTCGAATTGTATCGCCCCGGCGGAGAGCCGATCGACGGCGCTCCGATTGCCGATGTCGCCATGCGGATGAACCCGGGCGGTCTCCGCGAGACGGTGGGCGAGGGCGTCATCGACAGCAAATTCGGCCCGGTGGCGCTGTTCGGCTCGGCAGATCGCACCGACGTCAGGCGATGTCTCGGCTTCGCCCGCACCTTGGATGCGGCTAATCTGCGCCTGTCCGGCTTTTCCTGCCAGGGAGAAGGGCCATCGGCACGTCGCGCTGCAGTGGCTTGCATGCTTGACCGGCTGGTGCTGCTGACCGCCGGCGGCGAGCGCAGACTGGCGGAGCTGTTCGCTCATGCTGAACTGAAGCGAACCGGTTGCGCCACCGGCTCGGCGCTGTCGGCGATGGGATCGGATTGGGTCACCGGCGCTCAGAACCCGCGCCTGCGCGGCAGCTTGTGACGCTGCCGCGACCAAGACCTTGGAATGCATGCAACATTCGGCCACACCGCGCATTATTCTCCGCAAGTGTGACCGGATTGACCTTGTAGGGCTGCCACCCGGCCAGCTAAATTGTCGGGAACCTGGAATTTGCGATTCTTGAAACAAGAATCAGCCTGCCATGAGGACTCGATGACCTTGAAATTCTCCGCCGCCAAACTGTCCGGTGCGCTGCTCGCGGCGGCTGCCGTCATCGCTATCGGTGTCGCCACGCCTGCCGAAGCCCAGACCAAGCGTAAACAGGTGAGAGTGGACGATGGCCGCTTCAACTATGGCGCGCGTGGCCCCAACGTCTCGTATCAGCAAGGTCCGCGCACCCGCGTCTACATTTCGCGCCGCTCGTGGCTCGATGCCGGCACCGAAGTGCTGCCCGGCGATCGCAAGTTTACGGATTACGCCTATCCGCCCGGTCGCTCGTTTGGTCGCGAGAACCTCAACCGTCCGATCGATCGTCAGCCGCTGTATGGCGATTACGATCTCGGCGGTTACCCGAACCGTATTCCGATCCCGTATTATTGAGAACGGCGGATATCGATACGAAAATGCCCGGCTCGCGCCGGGCATTTTTGTTGGTGGGCGTATGTCGGGTGGGAGCATGTAGGGTGGGCAAGGCGTAGCGTGCCCACCGCGTTCGGTTTTGGTGGGCACGCAACGCTTTGCCCACCCTACGGCCTACAGTCCAATTACTTATGCAGCGCCTGCAACTCCGCGAGCACGGCTTCACCCATCTGCGCCGTCGAGATGATCGTGGCGCCATCCGACTTCAGATCGGCGGTGCGCAGGCCCTTGGCGAGCACGGCGGCGATCGCCTGATCGACCTTGTCGGCGAGGTCGCCGAGATCCAGCGAATAGCGCAGCGCCATCCCGAACGAGGCGATCATCGCCAGCGGGTTGGCCTTGCCTTGTCCCGCGATATCTGGCGCCGAACCATGCACCGGCTCATACATCGCCTTGCGCTTGCCGGTCTTGCTATCGACTTCGCCGAGCGAAGCCGAGGGCAGCATGCCCAATGACCCCGTCAGCATCGCCGCGATATCCGAGAGCATGTCGCCGAACAGGTTGTCGGTGACGATGACGTCGAACTGCTTCGGCCATTTCACCAGATTCATGCCGCCGGAATCGGCGAGCTGGTGATCCAGCGTGACGTCCTTGTATTCGCGGCCGTGGACTTGGGTGACGACCTCGTTCCACAGCACGCCCGACTTCATGACGTTGCGCTTCTCCATCGACGTCACCTTGTTCTGGCGCTTGCGGGCCAGATCGAAAGCGACGCGGGCGATGCGCTCGATCTCATAGGTGTCGTAGACTTGGGTATCGATGGCGCGCTTCTGGCCGTTGCCGAGATCGGTGATGGTCTTCGGCTCGCCGAAATAAACGCCGCCGGTGAGCTCGCGCACGATCATGATGTCGAGGCCTTCCACCACCTCGCGCTTCAGGCTCGAGGAGTCGGCCAGCGCCGGATAGCAGACCGCCGGGCGCAGATTGGCGAACAGGCCGAGATCTTTTCGCAAGCGTAGCAGGCCGGCTTCCGGACGATGCTCGTACGGCACGCCATCCCATTTCGGACCGCCGATCGCGCCGAAGATGATGGCATCGGCCGCGTCGGCCTTGGCCATGGTCGCATCGGTGATCGGCAGCTTGTCGGCATCGATCGAGGCGCCGCCGACCAGGCCGGTTTCGATATCGAACTTGGCAATGCCTTCCGCGTCCAGCCACGCGATCAGGCGCGTGACCTCGGCCATCACTTCCGGGCCGATACCGTCGCCAGGGAGAACCAGCAGTTTGTGCGCCGCCATGATCGTTTCCTTGAAAGTGCGTGCATCGCCGGGCTCGTCCCGGCCATCCACGTCTTGGGCCGCCAATGAACAGAGCCTTCATGCTCGGGACAAGCTTGGGCATGAAGGCTCTCTTGGATTTCGGGCGAGTGCTAATCCGTCATTGCCGCATTGGCAAGACAGCCTTGCTACAGGCGCGATTGCGGCCAACGCAGAACCTGCGACAGTGGCGTCCCGCCGGAGTTGCCTGTGACGTCATCTGATTCATCGTTTTCGCGCCGCAATCCGGCTTTGCTCATCCTGATGCTGTCGCTGGCGCCGGCCATCGGCCTCGGCATCGGCCGCTTCGCCTATTCACTGGTGCTGCCGGACATGCGCGACAGCCTGCAATGGTCGTATTCGGCCGCGGGCTTCATGAACACCGTCAATGCCGCCGGTTACCTGATCGGCGCGCTGGCGGCGTCGAGCCTCGGCAAGCGTTACGGCCTGTTCGCGGTGGTCCAGATCGGCACGGTCGCAAGCGTGGTGTCACTATTAATCTGCGGCATCACCGCCGATTTCACGTTGCTGAGTATTGCCCGCTTCGTCACCGGTTTTGGAGCGGCCATTGCGTTTGTGGCGGGCGGCGCGTTGGCGGCGACCATCGGCATGGCGCATCCGGACCGGTCGTCCTACCTGCTCAGCCTGTTCTATGCCGGGCCGGGAATGGGAATCCTGTTGTCCGGCCTGATTGCCCCCTTCACGTTGCAGGCCTTCGGGGCGGGCTCATGGTGGATCGTCTGGCTCGTGCTCGGCGTTGCGGCAGTGCTGCTCGGATTGCCATTGCTGCGTCGGCTGGTTGATGCGGCAGAAGGGGCCGCTACGGATGCGCCGTCGGTGGCAATCCGGCCGATGTGGGTTTTCCTGGTCGCCTATTTCATGTTCGGCGCCGGTTACATCGCTTATATGACCTTCATGATCGCCTACGTCCGCGACGGCGGCGGCAGTGCCGCGGCGCAGAGCGCGTTCTGGTGTCTGATCGGCGTCAGTTCTTTCGCGTCGCCATGGCTGTGGCGTGGCGTGCTGGCACGCGGCCACGACGGACGGGCGATGGCGATCATTCTCGGTACCAACGCGGTCGGCGCGGCGATGCCCTTACTGGGCCATTCGCCGGTGGTGCTCGCAATCTCAGCTGTGGTGTTCGGCGTCGCATTCTTTGCGGTGGTCGCGGCAACGACGGCGTTCGTGCGGTTCAACTATCCGAAAGAGGCGTGGCCGAAGGCGATCGCTGTGGTGACCATCGTGTTTGGCATCGGCCAGACGATGGGACCGATTGCGGTCGGCGCAATCAGCGACGCGACGGGGAGTTTGACGTCGGCATTGGTGGTGTCGGCTGCAACGCTGGCGCTCGGCGCAGTGTTATCGACCTTCCAGAAGAAGCTGACCTTGTAGGGTGGGCAAAGCGCAGCGTGCCCACCATTACATGCTCAAGAATTGACGGTGGGCACGCTGCGCTTTGCCCACCCTACAGGTAGAATATCAGCTGCCGCTGAAATCGTTGTAGCCCTGATCTTCCCAATACCCGCCTTTGTAGTCGTTGGTCACTTCCAGCGATGTCACGTATTTCGGGTTCTTGAAGCCGAGCTTGGTTGGCACCCGGACCTTCATCGGGAACCCATAAGCACGCGGCAAGATCTGGTTGTCGAATTTGAATGTCATTTGAGTCTGCGCATGCAAAGCGGTCGGCATGTCCAGCGAGGTGGAATAGTCCTCGGCGCAGCGGAAGTGCACCCATTTCGCATTGGTATCGGCACCGATTAGTTTCAGGAAATCGCGCAGCGGCGTGCCTTGCCACGATCCGATGGCGCTCCAGCCTTCGACGCAGATATGGCGCGTGATCTGCGAGACTTCAGGCAGCTTGGTCAGCTCCGCCAGCGTCCACGCCTTTTTGTTGTCCACCAGGCCGGACACTTCGAGCTTCCACTGCTTGCCGTCGATCTCCGGCGCCTCGTCTTCGGCATAGAAGCCGTTGAACGGGAACGGGCGCTTGATGTCCTTTTCGGAATAGGTCGGCGCCAGCACGTTCGGATTGAAGATCTTGGCCTGCACCATGTCGTTGAACTTCGAAATGTGCGTGAGCAGATTGTCGGCCGACAGGCTGTCCGAGACGTTACACCCCGTCAGCAGGGTCAGGGCACCGAAACTCGCACCGGAAGCGATGAAGCGGCGACGCGACAGGTCGGGCATCAGCTTTGTGGCGTCCTTCACCAACAGCTGTTTATCGACGCCGGGAATGATCAGTGAGCGCATAGTCTTCAACATGATTCCGCTCCTCAACGACCGATGATCATCGCGCGCAGGCTTTTCGGCACGAGCAATGCCAGCGCGACATGAATGACGAGAAAACCGACGATCGACGCCATCATCACGAAATGCACGTAGCGCGCGGCGTCGTAGCCGCCGAACAATGCGGTGAGATATTGCAGCTGCACCGGCTTCCATATCGCCAGACCCGACAGCACGATGACCACGCCGACCGCGAGGATGCCGATATAGAGCAGCCTCTGAACCTGGTTATAGGTGGACAGGTCGGCATGCGAGAGTTTGCCAGTCAGTGCGGCCTTGGTGTCGCCGATGACGCCGGATGTCGAGATCGGCAGCAGCTTCCTGCGAAAGCGGCCTGTGACGAGGCCGAGTGCGACATACAGCAGACCATTGATGACCAGCAGCCACATGCCGGCGAGATGCCACATGATGCCGCCGCCCAGCCAGCCGCCAAGTGTGATGCTGCGCGAGAAGGTGAAGTCGAACAGCGGCGAGGCGTTGTAGATCTGCCAGCCCGACATGATCATGATCACCATCGCGATCGCATTGATCCAGTGCAGCACGCGGACCCAGCCGGGCTGGATGACACGGCCTGTCGCCGATTCGTTCAGTGATTCGTCGGTCATAATGCTGGACATGACATCATCCGTTGTCTCGGCTCCCGTTGGCCATACGGGCCGCCCGGACGATCGTTACAGTCATCACATGAACCACCAAGGTGGCGCAGTCATCCGTTATCACAAAAAAGCGAGCCGGGTTGCCCCAGCTCGCTGTAGTCACGCCCACCCCGAAGGGGCGTTTATCGGGATGCGGCGTTTGGTCGTACAAGCGCCATCAGGCGTTCGCGGTCGCGATTAGGCCTTCGGCATCAACACGGTGTCGACAACGTGGATCACGCCGTTCGACTGGTTGACGTTCGGGATCGTCACGGTCGACGAACCACCCTTTGCATCAACGATCATCACCTTGCCGCCCGACTTCTTCACGGTGAGCTGCTCACCCTCGACGGTGGTCAGCTTCTGGCCGTCCTGCAGGTCGGCGGCTTCGAGCTTGCCGGGCACCACATGATAGGTCAGGATCTTGGTGAGGGTCGCCTTGCTCTCAGGCTTCACCAGGGTTTCGACGGTGCCCTTCGGCAGCTTGCCGAATGCGGCGTTGGTCGGTGCGAACACGGTGAACGGACCCGCGCCCGACAGGGTATCGACCAGACCGGCAGCCTTCACGGCGGCGACCAGCGTCGTGTGGTCCTTGGAATTGACGGCGTTCTCGACGATGTTCTTGGACGGATACATCGGCGCGCCGCCGACCATCACAGTCTTTTCGCCCGACATTTCGGACTTCATCATCTTGTCTTTGGCCTGCGCAGGGGCGAGCACGGCGCCGGTGATGGCGAGGGTGCTGAATGCGACGGCCGACAGAAGTGCAATACGCTTAGACATGGATCGTCTCCCGAAGGTTATTGGGCGGCCGGGCTGCTGCACGGCCGGATGAAAGGAGTATCGACCGCGTTCCGCTTGGAGGACCGAAAGCGCCGTCGATGGCTGAGCTACGCACTCCTCCGGACCACAGTTTCAGTCTATATTTTTCGAGATAAGTGAAACTTTCCAGCAGGGGCGGCGTTTCGCGCGCGCGTTGCCACCGATGGTATCTTCTTGCTAAGGAGACTCGACAATTTGACGCGGTCGCGCACGTGCCAACGGTGCGATTGTCTGGCTCCTCCAATCGCCGTGTGAATGCCATGAATCTGTTTTCCCGCCTGTTCGACAAGCTTGAAGATCCAGCGCGCCTGGCGATCGAAACGCCGGAAGGCAAACCCATTAGTTATGGCGATCTGGTCGCGCTGGCCGGGCAGATGGCAAACGTCCTGGTATCGCGCGGTGTCAAACCGGGCGACCGCGTGGCCGCGCAAACCGAGAAATCGGTGCCGGGCCTCGTCCTCTATCTCGCGACCGTGCGGGCCGGTGCAGTCTACCTGCCGCTCAACACGGCCTATACGCTGAATGAACTTGATTACTTCATTACCGATGCCGAGCCGTCGCTCGTCGTTTGCGACCCATCGAAGAAGGATGGCATCGCAGCCATTGCCGGCAAGGTCGGTGCGAAGGTCGAAACGCTCGACGCCGACGGGCTGGGCTCACTCACGGACGCGGCTGGGAAGGAGCGGCCGGAATATACGACCGTTGCGCGCGGCAGCGACGATCTCGCAGCCATTCTCTATACATCGGGCACCACGGGCCGCTCCAAAGGCGCGATGCTCAGTCACGACAATCTCGCATCGAATTCGCAAAGCCTGGTCGGCTACTGGCGCTTCAGCAAGGACGATGTGCTGATCCACGCGCTGCCGATCTATCATACCCATGGCCTGTTCGTGGCGAGCAACGTCACGCTGTTCTCGCGGGCGGCGATGATCTTCTTGCCCAAGCTCGATCCCGAACGCATCATTCAATTGATGGCGCGTGCGACCGTGCTGATGGGTGTGCCCACCTTCTATACCCGCCTGCTGGCCTCGCCGAACCTGTCCAAAGACACCTGCAGCCACATGCGGCTGTTCATCTCGGGTTCGGCGCCGCTGCTGGCCGATACCCATCGCGAATGGTTCGCGCGCACCGGCCATGCGGTGCTGGAGCGCTACGGGATGACGGAAACCAATATGAACACGTCGAATCCGTATGACGGCGAGCGTGTGCCCGGTGCGGTCGGCTTCCCGCTGCCCGGTGTGTCCGTGCGCGTGACCGATCCGGACACCGGCAAGGAGTTGGAGAAGGACACCATCGGCATGATCGAGGTGAAGGGCCCGAACGTGTTCAAGGGCTATTGGCGCATGCCGGAGAAAACCAAGTCGGAATTCCGCGATGATGGTTTCTTCATCACCGGCGATCTCGGCAAGATCGACACCAAGGGCTACGTCCACATTCTTGGCCGCGGCAAGGATCTGGTGATCTCAGGCGGCTTCAATGTCTATCCGAAAGAAATCGAAAGCGAGATCGACGCCATGCCCGGCGTCATCGAAAGCGCGGTGATCGGCGTGCCGCATGCGGATTTCGGCGAGGGCGTCACCGCGGTGGTGGTGAGCGACAAGAAGACTGCGCTGGATGAAGCCGCGGTGATGAAGGCGCTGGACGGGCAGATCGCCAAATTCAAGATGCCGAAGCGTGTGATCTTCGTCGATGATCTGCCGCGCAATACGATGGGCAAAGTGCAGAAGAACGTGCTGCGCGAAACCTACAAGGATATCTATACGAAGTAACTCCATCCCTCATGGTGAGGAGCGCGCGTCTTTGCGCGCGTCTCGATCCATGAGTTGTGGAGCTTCGTCGCCATCCCCAGCGAATGGCTTCGCTATTCGCAAGGAGACGCCGCGCTGGTGCGCGGCTCCTCAGGATGAGGGAAGGGTGCGTGGCGCTTGGTTAAATGACATTGTCAGGCGCCAGCGCACACACCGAATTCAGATCGGTTTCTATCTGGACTGTCGCATGTTGGATCCCGAAGTCGCGCTTCAACCGCATGCATATATCCATCAGATAGGCATCGCCGGGCGCGCCGGTCGGGATCACCAGGTGGCAGGTCAATGCCACCTCCGTGGTGCTCATCGGCCAAATATGCAGGTCATGCACGTCAGCGACGCCTGCACATTTCTCCAGATAGCTGCGCACCGCTCCCGGATCGATGCCGCGCGGAACGGCGGCCAGCGACATCGCGGTGGAATCCCGCAACAGGCTCCAGGTGCCCCACACGATCAGCGCGCAAATGACGAGGCTGGTACCGGCATCGATCCATAGCCAGCCCGTGAACATGATGACGATAGCTGCAATGACGACGCCAACCGAGACGGCGGCATCAGCGACCATGTGCAGATAGGCGCCGCGGATATTGAGATCGCTGTTGCGACCGGACGCGAATAGCCAGGCGGTGGCGCCGTTGATGGCGATGCCGATGGTGGCGACGACGATCACGGTGATCTCGGTGACCGGCTCCGGATTGAACAGCCGCAGCACGGCTTCCCAGGCAATGGCGCCGACCGCGACCAGAAGAAAGACGGCGTTGAACAGGGCCGCGAGGATCGACGAGCCCTTGAGGCCGTAAGTGTAGCGCGGCGTGGCGGCGCGCTGCGACAGCACCGCCGCGGTCCAGGCGGCGATCAGGCCGAGCACGTCGGATAGATTGTGCCCGGCATCGGCAACCAGCGCCATCGAGCCCGCGGCATAGCCATAGACGGCCTCCACCACGACGAACGCGGTGTTGAGCGCGATGCCGATGGCGAAGGCTTTGCCGAAGTTCGCAGGCGCATGGACGTGTCCGCCGGGCCCGTGAGCATGTCCGGCGTGGTCGTGCGTGTGACCGTCATGATGGTCGTGATCGTGATGGGCGTGTGCCATGCGCAGATCCATAGCCAGTCTCGGTATGGATACTATTACGGATACTATTACGCCTCACAGCAGCGCTGCTACGAACCTGCTTCCCACGATGAACAGATAGGCGCCGAATGCGATCTCCAGCGTGCGCTTCGACATGGCGTGCGCGGCCCGGACGCCGAGCGGGGCGGTGATCAGACTGGTCGGGATCACCAAGGCTGCGCCGATCAGCGAGACATAGCCAAGGGCGAACGGCACTTGCAGCGCCGTCACCTCGGGAAAGCGCGACGCCACAGGCCAGCCTGCATAGATGTAGCCAAGCGCGCCGGGGATCGAGATCAGCACCGCCAGCGCCGATGACGTTGCGACCGCCTGATGAATTGGGCGGCCGTAGAATGTCATAACCAGGTTCGAGAACAGCCCGCCCCCGATGCCCATGAGTGTCGACAGCAGGCCGACGAAGAAGCCGTAAACCTTCATCAATGGCCCGCCTGGCAGCTGATCGCCCAGTTTCAGCCCGTCACGAGCGAATAGCAGCCGTGCAGCAGCGGACCAGGCGACCACCACGAACACGATCTTGAACAGCCTTTCCGGCGCAAAACGGGCGGTAACGCTGCCTACGGCAACGCCGATCAGGATCGGCAACCACCACTTGCGCAGAATCTCCATGTCGACCGCGCCGCGTGCCAGGTGAGCACGGAACGAACGCAGCGATGTCGGAATAATAATGGCCAGCGAAGTCCCGATGCAGAGCGGCATCCGCACCTCGATCGGCACCTCTGCAATGCGAAAACACTCGTAAAATACCGGGACGAGGATGGCTCCGCCGCCGATTCCGAACACGCCGGCGAGAAAGCCGCTCAGCGCGCCGACGGCCACCAGAAGTGTCACCAGCTCGGCAACCTCAACCACATCAAGCCCTGCCATGCGCGCCTCGATTTATCTTTGCTATCGCGCCATGAAGGTTGCATGAATCGCGCTTCATCGGCTGTGCGCCGCTGGCATGCCAAGTGTCAATACCGCTGAGCAGGACGCTACTTTCAAATTCTGAATCTTAATTCCGAATAAGTCATTTCGCGATTGCACTCATGGGAGCGACTACGTAAATAGAATTGCTCTACGCGATCCCAATTCGGGCAGAGATTGCCCATTAACCTGTCAAAGTTGTTGAATGGCCGCCAGGATCGAACGACCCCTTTCTCCACATCTGCAGATCTATCGTGTGACGCTGACGATGGCGCTGTCCATCATCCATCGCGCCACCGGTATCGCACTGTATTTCGGCACACTGCTGCTCGTCTGGTGGCTGATCGCCGCCGCATCGGGCCCGGCCGCTTATAGCTATGTGCAAGCCTTCTCGAGCAGCATCATCGGGCGCCTGGTCGCCTTCGGCTACACCTGGGCGCTGGTCCATCATGCCATGAGCGGCATCCGCTATCTGGTCTGGGACCTCGGCTACGGCTTCAAGCCGACCGAGCGCGAATGGTTGACCCGGGCTGCTTTGATCTGCGGCATCGTCATCACCATCCTGCTCTGGGTCGTTGCCTATATGATCGGAGGCGGCCGATGAGCCTCAATCTGAAATCCATGCGGACGCCGCTTGGTCGTGTCCGTAATCACGGCTCGTCGCATTCGGGTACGTCGGATCATTGGCGTCAGCGCATTTCCGCCGTCGCGATGCTGCTGCTGCTGATCCCGATCATTTTCGTGGTGATGTCGGTGATGGGCCGCAACCAGGCCGGTGCAGCCCAGATCCTGGGCTCGCCGCTGGTCGCCATCGTTATGTTGCTCTTCATCGTGGCTAGCGTCGTGCATATGCGCATCGGCATGCAGATCGTGATCGAAGACTACGTGCATGACGAGAAGCTCAAGCTGCTGGCCGTGATCGGCAATAACTTTTTCTCCGTCGTCGTGGCGCTGGCCTCGGCTTACGCGATTTTCAAACTGTCATCTGGAGTGTAGCGCATGGCCGTGAATGGCAATGGCGCGAATGGCGTTGGCGGCCCTGCCACCAACGGCTACGCCTATCCGATCGAAGATCACACCTATGACGTCGTCGTCGTGGGCGCCGGCGGTGCCGGTCTGCGCGCGACCGTCGGCTGCGGCGAGGCGGGGCTCCGCACCGCCTGCATCACCAAGGTCTTTCCGACCCGCTCGCATACGGTTGCTGCCCAGGGCGGCATCTCGGCGTCGCTCGGTAACATGCACGAGGACAACTGGCGCTGGCACATGTACGACACCGTCAAGGGGTCGGACTGGCTGGGCGATCAGGACTCGATTGAATACATGGTGCGCAACGCGCCGGACGCCGTCTACGAGCTTGAACACTGGGGTGTACCGTTCTCGCGCACCGAGGACGGCAAGATCTATCAGCGCCCGTTCGGCGGGATGACCATGGATTTCGGCAAGGGCCAGGCGCAGCGCACCTGCGCAGCCGCCGACCGCACCGGTCACGCCATGTTGCACACGATGTATGGCCAGGCGCTACGTCACGCCGCCGAGTTCTTCATCGAATACTTCGCCATCGACCTGATCATGGACGATCAGGGCACTTGCCGCGGTGTCATCGCCCTGAAGATGGACGACGGCACGCTGCATCGCTTCAAGGCGCAGACGGTGATTCTCGCCACCGGCGGCTATGGCCGTGCCTACGCCTCCTGCACCTCGGCCCATACCTGCACCGGCGACGGTGGCGGCATGGCGCTGCGGGCCGGCCTGCCGCTGCAGGACATGGAGTTCGTCCAGTTCCACCCGACCGGCATCTATGGTTCGGGCTGTCTGGTGACCGAAGGTGCCCGCGGTGAGGGCGGTTACCTCGTCAACTCCGAAGGCGAGCGCTTCATGGAGCGTTACGCGCCATCGGCGAAGGATCTGGCGTCGCGCGACGTCGTTTCGCGCGCGATGACCATCGAAATCCGCGAAGGTCGCGGCGTCGGCAAGAAGAAGGATCACATCTTCCTGCATCTGGATCATCTCGATCCGGCGATCCTGCATGAACGCCTGCCGGGCATCTCCGAATCGGCGCGCATCTTCGCTGGTGTCGACGTCACCCGCGAACCGATCCCGATGATCCCGACCGTGCATTACAACATGGGCGGCATCCCCACGAACTATCACGGCGAGGTCGTTACCAAGCGTGACGGCGACGACAATGCGGTGGTGCCGGGCCTGATGGCCGTCGGCGAAGCCGCCTGCGTGTCGGTGCATGGCGCCAACCGTCTCGGCTCCAACTCGCTGATCGACCTTGTGGTGTTCGGCCGTGCCGCGGCGCTGCGTCTGGCCGACAAGCTGACGCCGAATGCCAAGCAGCCGGATCTGCCGTCGAACTCGTCGGATATGGCGCTCGGCCGTCTCGATCACTTCCGCAATGCCAAGGGCGGCACGCCCACCGCGAAGATGCGCGAGAGCATGCAGCAGGTCATGCAGACCAACTGCGCCGTGTTCCGCACCGGCGAGGTGCTCAACGAAGGCAAGGATCTGATCCACAAGGTCTATGACGGCATCAGCGATATCGGCATTTCCGATCGCTCGATGGTGTGGAATTCGGATCTGATGGAGACTTTGGAATACGACAACCTGATCGGTCAGGCCGTCGTCACCATGGACTCCGCGGCCAATCGTACCGAAAGCCGCGGTGCGCATGCCCGCGAGGACTTTGCGGATCGCGACGACAAGAACTGGATGAAGCACACCTTGGCGTGGCTTGATCAGGGCGGGAAGACCAACATCGATTACCGCCCGGTGCACGACTACACGATGACGAATGACGTGCAGTACATCCCGCCCAAAGCTCGTGTTTACTAAGTTAGGGCGCGTGGTTTGATGAAAGCGAAGGCTCGAAAGAATGGCTGAGTTCGCACTCCCGAAGAATTCCAAGATCACCGGCGGCAAGGAATGGCCCAAGCCCGTCGGCGCCGCGCAGACGCGTGAATTCCGCGTCTATCGCTGGAATCCGGATGACGGCAAAAATCCGTCGGTCGATACCTATCATGTCGACATGAACGACTGCGGTCCGATGATCCTGGACGGTCTGATCTGGATCAAGAACAATATCGATCCGACGCTGACCTTCCGCCGCTCGTGCCGTGAAGGCGTGTGCGGCTCCTGTGCCATGAATATCGACGGCCAGAACACGCTGGCCTGCACCCGCGCGATGGACGAAGTCGCCGACGGCGCCATCAAGGTCAATCCGCTGCCGCATCAGCCGGTGGTGAAGGATCTGGTGCCGGATCTCACCAACTTCTACGCCCAGTATGCGTCGATCGAGCCGTGGCTGAAGACCACCACGCCGACGCCGCAGAAGGAATGGCGCCAGAGCCACGAGGATCGCGAAAAGCTCAACGGCCTCTATGAGTGCATCCTGTGCGCCTGTTGCTCGACCTCGTGCCCGAGCTATTGGTGGAATAGCGATCGCTTCCTGGGACCGGCTGCGCTTCTTCAGGCCACCCGCTGGGTCAAGGATTCGCGCGACGAAGCCACCGGCGAGCGTCTCGACAATCTCGAAGATCCGTTCCGTCTGTATCGCTGCCACACCATCATGAACTGCGCCAAGGCCTGCCCGAAGGGTCTCAACCCGTCGGAAGCCATTGCCGAGCTGAAGATGAAGATGGTTGAGCGTCAGGTCTGATCCGTCGCTTTCAGCGTCGGTGACAAACTGCTTCAAAGCCTCCGGCCATTGCACTGGCCGGGGGCTTTGATCTTTCCAGCAATGGTAGCCACCTGATCGCGGCCGGGGAGTTGCTTAGTCGAGCGGCTGATCGTCTTCGGTGGGCGGATCTTGTTCCGGCGAACAGACATCGCCGCCGCCGTCTTGCATCGCCTACGACATCATCTTGCCGCTGAGCCGCGCCGCCGCCCGCCAAGCGTTGCCGAAACTAAGAGCCGCCCCCGGGCAACCGAATGCCCGCCAGTGCGTTGCATGGTCTGCATTCCCCGCAGGACCTTATCATGACGCGCATATTGCTGGTCGAAGATCACGAAGAGATCTGGGACTTCCTTTCCCGGCGGTTGAAACGGCGCGGCTATGACGTCGTGGTTGCCACAGATGGTCAGCAGGGCGTCGATAAAGCGCGCACCGAGCGTCCCGATGTCGTGCTGCTGGACATGAATTTGCCGATTCTGGACGGCTGGACCGCCGCCGGGCTGATCAAGTCGTCCGTCGAGGCCGCCCGTGTGCCGATCATCGCGCTAACGGCGCATGCGATGTCGGGCGACAAGGAAAAAGCACTTGCTGCCGGCTGCGACGACTACCACCCGAAGCCCATCGATTTTGCCAAGCTGCTCGGTCAGATTCAGGCGCTGCTCCCGTCGGCCGCGGCGTGATTTAGGCCCGGCCGGCACTGGATACGAATGCCAGCGCACTGCCGATGGTCGGCACCATCAGATCCGCCCGCGCGGCATGACTGAGCTGCCGCCCCATCGCGGCGTCGCGCTCGCGCCAGATGCCAAGCACGACACCTGCGCCGGCAAATTCACGCCGTGCCATCTTCACCGCGTGGCGCAGATGCAGCGTGCTGAGCGGATCGATATACGACAAAAAGATCAACCGCACATCGTTCGGCAATGCGGCGCGAAGCTCAGCCTCGTCGGTTTGCGTCCCGATAGCGAAGGTCGTGCAACCGATGCCGTGTTTGACCAGTACCTGGGTCAGCATCTTGGCGATGACCTCGTCCAGCGTACCCGGACGCGCGAAGCAAGCCACGGGCGACGATCCACGCCAGGCAGGCTTTAATTGCTGACGAGATAGCACTTCGACGGCGACTTTCTGGTCGGGGCCGGCTGCAATCACTGCGGCTGCGGCTTCGGCGCCGACCTGTCCTCCGCCTTTCGGGCGCGGGTCGCGCAGCAGCCCAAGCCGATCGATCAACCTATCGGTCGCGTGCAGCATGATGCGCAGACGCTCTGGCGACAACCGTCCACGCGCCACATCCTGATGCGCCAGTCGCAGGCCCTCCAAAGCAACCTCGTCGTAATAGGTCGCCAGTGCGCGCTCGCGCAAAAATTCTTTGGCCTTGATCACCGCCTCCGTCGGATCTCCCGCCAGCATGCGCTGATAGAACAATTGCGGCGGCGATAGTGCAGGTCGGTCGCCCAGCATGATATCAAGGAAGCCAAGACGACCGACATGGCGACCGATCACGACGAGACATACCGTCAGCGGGGTCGATAGAACGAGTCCGATCGGCCCCCACAGAAACGTCCACAGACTGGCGGAAATGACCACCGCGATAGGCGTGAGGCCGGTGCGCTGGCCGAGCAGCGTCGGCTCCACGATCTGGCTCAGAGTCGGCGACAGAATGGCGAAGAAGGCTGCCGTCTGCAGCAGCATCGACCAACCGGGATCGATTGCGAAACTCAAAAGCAATGGCGGCAGCACACCGGCAATGCCTCCGACATACGGGACGAAACGCAGAATGCCGGCAAAGATGCCCCAGAGCAGCGGGCTCGGCACGCCAATCAGCCACAGCCCGATTGAGACGATGGTGCCGAAAGTGGCATTCAGCGCCAATTGAGCGAGAAACAACCGGCTCAACCGCCGTGCCGCTTCGTCAATCACCTCGGTGGTGCGTTGAATGTCGTCGGTGCCAAGCAGCCGCACCAGCCGATTGCGCAAATCTTCCCGCGCCGCGAGCACGAACAACACCAGCAGCACGACAAGCGCCGCGGTCGCCAGCGGATGCAGCAGGGGGGACACCACCAGATTCAGCGTGCCGAGAAAGCCGCCGCTCTCTTGCACCACCACCGGCATCGGCTTCGGGTCGGCGATCTTGTCACCGTTCGTAGCCACCGGACTTCGCGAGCGACTAAGATTCTGAAGTTCGGTACCGATCTCATCAAGCGCTTCCATTGCGCGCGTGAACGTGCCGCTGGGCGCTACCTTGCCGCCGATATTGCTGATCTTGCTGCGGATGGTTTCCTGATAGCGCGGCAAATCGGCGCCAAGACCCGCAATCTGGCTGCCGACGGCGACTGCCAGGCCAGTGATGGCGCCAAAGGCAAGCAGCACGACGATGATGACTGCGAGACTTTGCTTTACGGCGATCCGCTGCAGGGCACGGACGCCCGGCGCCAACACGAAGCTCAGCAACACCGCTAGCGCGATGGGAACGAAGATATCGCGTCCCAGACGCAGGATCATCGCGATCGTCAGTATCAAAAGCGTGGCCGCAAGCGCCGTGTAGACCGGCAGTCCGCGCTTCAAAAGTCGTGTCGTCTCGAAATCCATCGGATCAGGTCGCCTGCGGCGAAGGGGAGGGCTTCGCGCTGGCACGCTGCGGTGCCAAGGATCGCAGTTGGCTGACCAGATCCTCCATCCTTGCACTGCCCTTTTGCAGCACCCGCGCGCCACTCCCTGTCAATTCAGCGCGTTCGCCGAACGACAAATCGCGAGCGGTCATCACGACCACCGGCACAGACGCCCACTCCGGCACCGAACGGAATTGCCGAAGGAAAGTGAAACCGTCCATTTCTGGCATATTGAGATCCAGCAACACCACGCTCGGCACCTGCCGCTTCACTTCCACAAGAGCGGCGCGACCGTTCTCCGCCTCGCTGACCGTCCAACCGTTCTTGGCAAGCAAGCCGCCCACGCGCTTCCTGGTGTCGTCGTCGTCATCGACGATCAACACATCGCCCTTCGCCGCCTCGTTCTGCACGCGCGCCAATACTTCGCGCAGCTTCTCCCAGCTGACTGGCTTGGTGACGTAATCCGAGGCGCCGAGCGAGAAACCAAGATTCTGTTCGTCGATGATCGTGCACATCACCACGGGAATGGCGGCAAGATGCGGATCGTCCTTCAAGCTGCGCAGCACCGTCCATCCGTCCATGCGCGGCATGGTCACATCGAGCAGGATGACCCGCGGTTTCAGCGTTTCGGCGAGCTGAAGACCTGCACGTCCGTCCGAAGCCGTCCGGACCGAGAAGCCCTCTTTCGACAGGAAGCGTGTCAGCAGATCGCGCGCGGCCGGATCGTCGTCGATCACCAGCACGACATCGTCTTCCTGCGTCTTCGGAGCATCCGCTGGCGATACTGAGATAGGCTCGGCATCGTGCACCGGCGCCGTGACGGGAAAATCGATCTCGAATTCTGATCCGACACCGGGCGTGCTCTTGATGGTGATTCGACCGTCCAGCATGTCTGCGAATGCCTTGGTGATCGCAAGCCCCAGCCCGGTGCCGCCGAAACGGCGGGTGGTCGAGATATCAGCCTGGGTGAAGCGCTCGAACAATCTCGAGACCTGCTCGTCGGTCATGCCAAGGCCGGTGTCACGAACCTTGAAAATGATGCGGTCGGTGGCACCGGCCAGCCGACGCGCGGAGAGGTGAATAGCTCCAGCCTCGGTGAATTTAGCGGCATTGCTCAGGAGATTGATCAACACCTGGCGAATCTTGACCACGTCGGAGTGCATCGATCCCAAATCATCGGGCAAATCGAGCACGAAGCTGTTGCGCTTCTTCTCCATCAGCGACCCCACGGTGGCCGCGACGTCCTGCAGCATCTCGGCGACGTCGAAGGTCTCGGAATAGACCTCCATTTTATTCGCCTCGATCTTGGAAATATCGAGCACGTCGTTGATCAGGCTGAGAAGATGCCGGGCGTTCGATTTGATCTTGGACAGGTCCTCCAGCAGATGCTGCTGACCTGTCTCCTCGACTTCGTCCTCCAACATCTCGCTGTACCCGATCACCGCGCTGAGCGGGGTTCTGAGCTCATGACTCATATTGGCGAGAAACTGGCTCTTCGCCCGGTTGGCCTCTTCCGCCAGATCGCGCGCCGCTGCCAGTTCCTGACGCTGCAGGCGCTGCTCTGTCACGTCGGTATTGGTGCCGAACCAACGCGTGATCTCGCCCTTGGCATTGCGGATTGGCTGCGCCATCGACAGAAACCAGCGAAATTCGCCGTCCTTGCTGCGCAGCGGAAACGTGTCCTGCCAGCTTTCGCCGGCGGTGATGGCTTCGAAGAAGTTTTGCGCCGCGGCGTCCACCATCTCGGGATCGTGCGCTTTCTTCCAGCCATCGCCGGCCATGTCCGACGCGGTCAGGCCCGTGTAATCGTACCAGCGCTGATTATACCAATAGATGTGCCCCTTCGCGTCGGCCATCCATGCCAGTTGCGGAATGTTGTCGGCCAAGGTCCGAAATCTGTCGCCGAGACCTGCCAGTTCTTCCGAAGCGGATTGCATCTGTCGGCGCCTGTGCCAGGCGAGCCACCCGAGATAGAGCGCACCCAGTAAGGCCGCCAGTACCGCCGCCGCAGTCAGAGCGATCGAGCGCATCCGATTGCGCGCCTCGAGTCGTTGGATCTCGCTTCCGGCTTCCGCCTGTAATTTCGCGACGGAGGTGCGGATGGTGTCCATCGTTACCTTGCCTTCGCCGCGCGCGATCAGCGCTTGGGCGGCCGCAAAACCGTCGTTTGTCCGGACTTTGACGACATTAGCGGCCAGCTGTCGCTTTTGCTCGATCATTTCGAAAAGCGGCTGCAGCGTTTCGGGATCGCGCCCGCTTTCTACCCATGCAGTGCGGGTCGTGGCTTCGATCCCATCCAACCCGGCCTGAGAGGCGCGATAGGGAGACAGGTAATCGTCCTGCCCGACCAGCAAATAGCCTCGGCTTCCCGTTTCGATGTCCCGCACCGCTGATAAAAGCTGCTCGAGCGACAGCGTCACGCGGTTCTGCGCCGAGATTTTGCCGCGATCGGCTGAGTTCGCCGTCAAATTCCACGCTGCCAGAAGAATGGCGACGCCAAACAGGGTGAAAGCGATGGGCTGACTGAGCCGCGACAACCGCGACGCCCAATCTTGGTACCCGTCGATCAAGGATACGCGCGGCATGGTCCCGTCTCCGAGACGGACGAGCGCCTCTTCTCATGATCAAATGGCGGAGGCGCCACCGGTGGGATATCCGTGATCGTCTCGCGACAACCGATCGGACAAGAGGCTCATCGGGGTAGCAGCATTTAATCAGGTCGGCGGGTTAAAGTTCCAATCCCGATCGCAACCGCCGCAACGCTCATGCCGTTTTGCGCAAACGCGGCTGATCGCCTTCGGGAGATTTCAGCGTGCGTGATTTGTGACTTCCGGGGAAGTCGGCATAATGCCAACGCCGATTCTGGCATGTTCTGTGCTAGACCTTGCTTGCATTCGACCGGGGGGATTTCCATGCTTCGCAAACTGGGTGTCGCTGCATTCGCAGGCGCCGCATTGGTGACATCGATCGTATCGGCACAGGCCCAGACCGCGGTGAAATTCGCGCTCGACTGGAAATTTGAGGGGCCGTCCGCACCTTATTTCGTCGCGCTCGACAAGGGGTATTACAAGGCCGAGGGGCTCGACGTCACCATCGACACCGGTCCGGGGTCTGTGGCCGGCATTGCGCGCGTGGCCGCCGGCACCTACCCGCTCGGCTTCTTCGACGTCAATTCGCTGGCGCGTTTTCGCGACCAGAACCCCGACAAGGACGTCAAGGCCGTGCTGATGGTCTATGACAAGCCGCCTTTCGCCATCGTCAGCGTCGCCAAGTCGAACATCAATTCGCCGAAGGATCTGGAAGGAAAGGTGCTGGGCGCGCCGGCACCAGATGGCGCGTTCGCGCAGTGGAAGGCCTTCGTCAAGGAAAACAAGATCGACGACAGCAAGGTGAAGGTCGAGAATGTCGGCTTTCCCGTGCGCGAGCCGATGCTCGCCGACGGCAAGGTCGATGCGATCACCGGCTTTTCGTTTTCGTCCTATTTCAATCTGATGTCGAAGGGCATCGCCGAGAAAGACATCAAGGTGATGCTGATGTCGGATTACGGCATCGTGCTGTATGGCAATGCCATCATGGTCAATCCGGACTTCGCCAAGGCCAATCCGAAGGTGGTCGCCGGCTTCGTGCGCGCCACCATCAAGGGCATCATCGACACCGCAAAGGATCCCGACTCCGCCATCAAGTCGGTCATGAAGCGCAACGAGACCGGTGACGAGAAGATCGAACTCGCCCGGCTCAAAATGTCGCTGAAGGACAATTTCGTCACCGCTTGGGTGAAAGAGAATGGCGTCGGAGGCATCGATGACACGCGCATGACGAATGCCATCGAACAGATCGCCGTGACCTACGAATTCAAGAACCCAAAGCCGAAGCCGTCGGACCTGTTCTCGTCCGACTATCTGCCGCCCGCGAGCGAGCGCAAGCTCTGACGCTTTCGAACGAGACGGGTCGGGTCGCCGCGCATGCAAGCGTTCGTAGATATCGATGACGTGACGTTGAACTATCGCGGCGCGTCCGGCGATATCACCGCACTTCGAGGCACCACGCTGAAAGTCGCGCGCGGTGAATTCGCAGCGGTGGTCGGCCCGTCCGGCTGCGGCAAGTCCACCTTGATGCGGCTCGTCACGGGGCTGCACAAGCCATCCGCGGGGCGCATCCTGATCGATGGCGTTGAGGTCAAGGGGCCGGTCAAGATGGCCGGCATGGCGTTTCAGCACGCCAACCTGTTGCCGTGGCGCAAGGTCATCGACAATGTCCTGCTGCCCTTGGAAATCGTCGAGCCGTATCGCTCGCAATTCCGATCGCAGAAGGCCGCCTTTCGCACCAAGGCCGAGCAATTGCTGGCCACCGTCGGGCTGGCGGGCTTCGGCGATCGCTATCCGTGGGAGCTGTCCGGCGGCATGCAGCAGCGGGTGTCGCTGTGCCGCTCGCTGATCCACGAGCCGGCGCTGCTGATGCTCGACGAGCCATTCGCGGCGCTGGATGCGTTCACGCGCGAGGAGCTGTGGTGCGTGCTGCGCGATCTCTGGCAGCGCCTCGGCTTCACCGTGATCCTGGTCACCCATGATCTGCGCGAGGCGGCGTTCCTCGCCGACAACATCTATGTCATGAGCGCACGGCCCGGCCACATCGTGCAGGTGAAGCCGGTGCAGATCGCCCGCCCGCGCGATCTCGAAGTCACGTTCGACAAGGGCTTCGGCGACATCGTCCACGAACTGCGCCTGAAGATCGCCGAGGTGCGGCAGTCATGACATCGCGCACCGTCGAGAGACTGGCACCCTGGGTGTTCACCATCGCGATCTTCCTGATCTGGGAAGCCGCCTGCGTCGTCTTCAAGGTCAATGCGTCGGTGCTGCAGCCGCCATCTGCGGCTTTTGCAGCGATGTTCAAACTGTGGAAGGTGTTCCTCTATCACTCCTGGGCAACGCTCTGGGTCACCATGGTCGGCTTCGCACTTGCGGTGGCGTTCGGTGTCATGCTCGGCCTCGTGGTCGGCTGGTCGCGCACCATCTATCGCGGGCTCTATCCGGTCTTGATCGGCTTCAACACCATCCCGAAAGTGGCCATCGTGCCGTTGCTGATCCTGTGGTTCGGCATCGGTGAGGTGCCGGCCATTGTCACTGCCTTCCTGATTTCGTTCTTCCCGATCGTCGTCAATATCGCCACCGGCCTCGCCACCACCGAGCCGGAGCTCGAAGACGTGCTGCGCGCCCTCGGCGCCCGCAAGCTCGACATCATGCTGAAGGTCGGTATTCCGCGTGCACTGCCTTACTTCTTCGGCTCGCTGAAAGTCGCGATCACGCTGGCCTTCGTCGGCACCGTGGTTTCCGAAACCCTTGGTGCGAATGCCGGTCTCGGCTTCCTGATTGCGCAGGAAGGCGCCAGCTTCCGGATGGCGAATGTCTATGCCGCGCTGCTGCTGCTGGCCTTCGAAGGCGTGCTGATGTACGCGGTCTTCGCCTGGATAGAACAGCGTTCGACGCGGTGGGCCTTCCGCTCGCAGATGAGTGTCGGATAGCGTGCATACGGCTCGCAGAGCTTTGGGTCTTTGCAATAAGACAGATCTGTCGCGCAGGATGGGTTGTCGATCCCGCGTCATGGGATAGAGTGGTCTGACGCGGGCAGGGGCTGTGCGGGGGCTGTGAAAGCAGTACAGCAAAATTCTCTAAGAACTCTGCAGTGGATGATGGTCGCATCCCTGGTATTTCCGGCTGCGCTGTTTGCATTCGCGGCCGCAAGTTCGTGGTTTTCCACCCATGACATAGCGGATCGTGAAATCGAGCGAACCCTCGATGTCGCGCACGAACACGCGGTGAAAGTGTTCGAAACCATCGATCGCAGCCTGTCCGAGACGAACGAGATCGCGCGCGATCGGAGCGACGAGGACTTGCGCAGCAGTTCGGGAGCGATAAGCGCGCGGTTGAAGCAGCTCACTGATGCGCTGCCGCAGCTGAAGTCGGTCTGGATCTTCGACAACCGCGGCTACGCGCTGTGCAACAGCCTGGATCTGGCGGTGCCGCAGATCGACTTCTCCAATCGCGATTACTACAAGGCGCACATCGACAAGGACGTCGGCACGTTCATCGGCGCACTGCTGACGCCGCAGCCGCCCTATCAGGGCGCGCCGTTTTTCGGCGTCAGCCGACGCCGCATGTCGATTGACGGTCGTTTCACCGGCGTGGTGCAGGCCTCTGTCTTCCCCGAATACTTCGTCAATTTCTATGCGCGGATCGGCCGTGAACGCGGCAGTTTCTTTGCGCTGGGCCGCACCGATGGCGCGATCCTGGCGCGATATCCGGTGCTCGATCAGGCGTCGCGGCTGGACCCGCGAGGACCCGTCGGCCGCGCCTTGTCAGCAGTGCCCGACGGCAATCTGATCACCATCGTCTCGCCTGGCGATCAGATCGAGCGCCGCATCGGCTATCGCCGCCTGGCGAGCTATCCGGTCTATGTCGCGGCTGGTCTGGAAACGTCGGCGATCAGGCAGCGGTGGATCAAAGCGATCGGCTATCACCTGATTTTCGGCCTGCCGGCCACAGCATTGCTGTTCGGATTGCTGCTGTTCGCGCTGCGCCGTACCCGGCGCCTTAATTTCGAAGCGATGAAGCGCCGCGAGGCCGAGGACGCGCTGCGCCACGGCCAGCGGCTCGAGACATTGGGGCAACTCACCGGCGGGGTGGCGCATGATTTCAACAATCTGCTGACGGTGATCCGCTCGTCGGTCGATCTGTTGCAGCGCCCGGATCTCGCGCCGGAACGCCGGGCCCGCTATGTCGCCGCGATTTCCGATACGGTCACCCGCGCGGCAAAACTCACGGCGCAACTGCTGGCTTTTGCGCGGCGGCAGACCCTGAAGCCGGAACTGTTCGACGTCGGGCATTGCGTCAACGGCATCAGCGACATCATCGGGACGCTCACCGGTCCGGGCATCGACATCATCACGCACCTGCCGGACGAGCCGCTCTATGTCGATGCAGATCTCAGTCAGTTCGAAACCGCGCTGATCAACATCGCCGTCAACGCGCGCGATGCCATGAAGGGCGAGGGGCGGCTCGTCATCAGCGTGACCACCAGCCCGCGGCTGCCGTCGGCCACGCCGCCAAGCGCGAACGGCTACGTCGCCGTTGCCCTCGCCGATTCCGGCAGCGGCATTCCCGCCGATCAGTTCGAGCGGATCTTCGAGCCGTTCTACACCACGAAGGATGTCGGGCAGGGCACCGGGCTCGGCCTGTCGCAGGTGTTCGGTTTCGCCAAACAATCCGGTGGCGAGGTCGGGGTCGCGAGCGAAGTCGGCAGAGGCAGCGTCTTTACGCTCTATCTGCCGCGTGCCATCGGCACGGTCTCGCCGGCGCTGTCGTCGCTGGAGACGCCTGTGGTCGATGGTCACGGACTGACGGTGCTGGTGGTCGAGGACAATCGCGACGTCGGCGCGTTCACCACCGATGCCCTGCGCGAACTCGGCTACCAGATCGAGCTCAGATACAGCGCCAACGAGGCGCTCGATGAATTGAAGCACCGCGCGAGCCGCTACGACGTCGTGTTCTCGGATGTGGTGATGCCCGGCACCAGTGGCATCGAACTCGCCCAGGGGATTCGCGAACGATATCCGGATCTGCCCGTCGTGCTGACATCGGGCTACAGTCACGTTCTGGCGCAGCACGGCACATTCGGCTTCGAGCTGTTGCAAAAGCCTTATTCGATCGAACAACTGTCGCGCGTGCTGGCCAGGTTTGGCTCCGGGCGATGTGCCGCTCGCGAGCCCCTTGCGTGATCATGGAACCGCAAGGAACCGCAGGGAACCTTCTGATATCCTTGCCGTTATCGCGCCATGAAAAAATCCGTAGGCAAGCCAGAACAAGTTACCGTTGAACCTGCGGAAGCCAAGTCGGAAGCGGTCGCACCATCAGAATCAGGGTCCCGGGGCCCGATCGTTCCGCTCAAGAACGACGCCGGCAAGGAAATCGAGCCGCCGCCGCCCGAAGTGGTGGAGCCGGATCCCGGCATGTCGCCGGAAGAGGTCGAGCAGGCGCGCAAGGATTACCTGCTGACGCGGTTCTGGATCAGCGCACGCGGCTTCTGGGGACGCGCCGGCGACAAGCTCGCCTGGACATTCTGCATCGGACTGTTGCTGCTCATCGTCGCCAATGTCGCCTTCCAGTACGGCATCAATGTCTGGAATCGCGCGATTTTCGATGCCATCGAAAAACGCGACGCGGCCAGCGTCTTTCATCTGACAGGCGTGTTCTTTCCGCTGGCAATCGGCAGTGTGCTGCTCGGCGTCAGCCAGGTATTCGCGCGCATGAGTATCCAGCGCCGCTGGCGTGCCTGGCTGACCCATTCCGTGATCTCGCGCTGGCTCACCAACGGACGCTACTACCAACTCAATCTGGTCGGCGGCGATCACAAGAATCCGGAATATCGCATTGCCGAAGATCTTCGTATCGCCACCGATTCACCGGTCGATTTTGTGTCCGGCGTCATCGCAGCGTTTCTGTCGGCAACCACATTCATCGTCGTTCTGTGGACGATCGGTGGCGCCCTGACCTTGACGATCGGCGGCACGGCGGTAACGATTCCGGGGTTCCTGGTCATCGCGGCAGTGATCTATGCGGCGATCGCCTCAGGCTCGATCATGGTGATCGGTCGCCAGTTTGTGCAGATCTCGGAAGAGAAGAACCAGGCCGAGGCCGAGTATCGCTATGCGTTGACGCGGGTGCGCGAGAACGGCGAGAGCATCGCGCTGCTCGGCGGCGAGGATGAAGAGCGCGACGGCATCGACGAGACCTTTGGCCATGTGCTCAGGCAATGGGCCCGGTTAGCCGGCCAGCACATGCGCACCACGCTGGTGTCGCAGGGCTCCAGCCTGATCGCGCCGGTGGTGCCGTTGCTACTTTGCGCGCCGAAATTTCTCGATGGCAGCATGTCGCTTGGTCAGGTCATGCAGGCGGCTTCAGCGTTCACCATCGTGCAAAGTGCGTTCGGCTGGCTGGTCGATAATTATCCGCGTCTGGCAGATTGGAATGCCTGCGCCCGTCGCATCGCCTCATTGATGATGTCGCTCGACGGCCTTGAACGGGCCGAGCGCGGCGATGGCATCGGTCGCATCAAGCGTGGCGAGACATCCGACGACATGATGCTCAGCATGCAGGACCTGTCGGTGACGCTGGATGACGGCACCGCCGTGGTCGGTGACACCGAGGTCAATATCGAGCCGGGTGAACGACTGTTGATCGCTGGCGAATCAGGTACCGGCAAGAGCACGCTGGTGCGCGCCATTGCGGGTCTTTGGCCGTGGGGTGGCGGCAGCGTCGATTTCCATCCCGATCGCCGCCTCTTCATGTTGCCGCAGAAACCCTATGTGCCCTCAGGCACGCTGCGCCGCGCCGCCGCCTATCCGGCCGCCGAGGAAGAATGGAGCGTGGAGCAGATCGGGGAGGCGCTCGACAAGGTCGGCCTCGCGCATCTCAAGGACAAGATCGAGGAAGAGGCGCCGTGGGATCAGACACTATCAGGCGGCGAGAAGCAGCGGCTTGCTTTCGCACGGCTGTTCCTGCACCGCCCCGACATCATCGTGCTGGATGAAGCGACATCTGCGCTCGACGAGAAGAGCCAGGACCAGATGATGAAGCTGCTTACCGAGGAATTACCCTCTGCAACTGTGGTCAGCGTGGCGCATCGTGCCGAACTGGAAGCCTTTCACAGCCGCAAGATCGTGCTGGAGCGCCGCAAGGGCGGCGCCAAGCTGGTCAGCGATATCGATCTGATCCCGCGCAAGGGCAAGCGACGCCTGCTTGGCCGGTTCCTGCGTCACCGCAAGCCCCCTGAATCCCGCGCGTGATGTGGGAGCGGGAGCCTAGACGAAGTTGATCTGCAGCATCGGCATCGCGAAGATGGCGATGTTGGTGAAAAGCCCGCCGGCATAGGCGATCGAGCGGGCCGTCGATTTATCGGCGATATAGAGCAATGCGTGCGCGATGCGGAAGGCGAGATAGACCGCCGCGAGCACACCGATCGTGCTCGCCGAGGCGCCGAACGACAACGCCCCCAGCACCGCTGCCGCGTAGAACGGAAACGTCTCATAGGCATTTTGATGCGCTGCATAAGCGCGACGCTTTGCGCCAGTGAGGTTTTCAGCGCTGTCGCGCGGTGCGTGGTTATCACGCGACCCGGACTTGGCGTAGCCAACGATGACCAGCGGCAGCAATGCAGCGATCAGAATGCTCCAATAGGCGAACGGCATCGATACGACCTCAGCGCGAGTTGCGACGGCACCTTGATGGGTGGTTCGCGATCCGCTGTCAAATCAAAGCCGTTCCTGCTTGGCCCGGAACATCGGGCGCTCGGGCTCGTTACCCGGGAAAGGAGAACTGACATGGCCAATGACGAGACCCGCGATACCGATCGTGCCTGGGAGCTGATGGAGAAAATCGGCTTCACGATGCTGGTGACCCAAGATGGCGACAAGCTGCGTTCGCGCCCGATGGCGGCCTATGTCGATCGAGCCGAACACGCCGTTTATTTCCTGAGCGATGCGCGTCGTCACAAGGATGAGGAAATCCAGCAGAACCCGAACGTCAATCTCGCATTCGCGGATGCAAGCGATCAGAAGTATGTGTCTGTGAGCGGCACAGCGACGGTCTCGAACGATCGCGAGAAGATCAAGCAACTGTTCACCACCACCGCCAAGGCATGGTGGGACAGTGCGGAAGATCCGAACATCCGTGTTTTGAAGTTTGCTCCGGAAGAAGCAGAATTCTGGGACTCGCCGGGCACTGTCATCAGCTATGTAAAGATGGCTACAGCAGCTGTTACAGGTTCGCGCCCCGACATCGGCACCAATCGCAAGGTCGCGATCTGATGACCGAGATCAGCGCAGACCCCGGTCACACGCCGGTCGAAGAGCCGCCGGTAACACCTGGCAAGCCGACGGAGCCTCCGCAGGAAAGTCCGCCGGGCAATCCACGACCGGAAGTGCCTCCGCCGATCCGAGATCCGGAAGAGCCGTCACGACCGGAAGAACTGCCGGGCGATTTGCCGGCGGATATTCCGATGCCTAATCCGGAAGAAGTGCCGGGGCAGCAACCGCCGATGACAATGTAGTTCGCCGTTACTCAACAAGGGTCTGAACGTGCCATGAACAATGCACGCTCAGGCCTTTGTCGTTCTCGAAATAAACGAGAAGCACTTAGCCAGGGCGCCACATTCCGGCCCCAAGCTTATTCCTTGATCAGGTTTGCTGATCTGTTCAGCCAACGAATTTCTGTCGAACTATCTTTAGCGAGGGCTTCAGCTCATTATGACAAAACTTCGACTCGTCTTGCTGGCGACGACCGCGTTCGGTGTTACGCAGATCGCCGTTGCTGCATCCCACGCATCCGATAGCACAGCGCCAATGCTGCTGGCACAGGCCGCGCCGGCACCTGAAGGAGAGCCTAAAGGTGCACCGAAGGGGCCGCCGCCTGCTGCGCGTCCTGCGCCGCCCGCCGGCGCTCCCGCTGCTGCTCCGCCACCGCGCGAAGCGCCGCCCGCTGCACGTCCAACGCCTCCCGCGCCACCCGCCGCTGCACCCGCTCCACGTGCTGAGCCACCCGCTGCGCCGCGCCCGACGCCGCCTGCCGCTGCACCTGCACGCCCCGCTCCCGAAGCGGCTCCGCCGGCACGTCCGACCCCGCCAGCACCGCCCGCTGCCGCACCGGCGCCACGCGCTGAGCCTCCGTCTGCACCAACCCCACCGGCCGCCACAGCGCCGCGTCGCGAAGCGCCTGCCGGCGCCGAGCGTCGTGAGGGTCCGGGCGGCGAGCGCCGTGAACCTGGTGAACGCCGTGAACCCGGCGAGCGTCGCGAACCCGGCGCCCGCCCGGCTCCGCCCTCGACGGCTACCCCACCGGCTGCAACACCGCCGGCAGCAACCCCAAGCGCGACCCCGCCCGCTGCGCGTCAGGCGCCAGCGGCGACCACGCCACCGGCACCCGCAACGCCGCCGGCCGCTGCTACACCGCCGGCTGCGGCGCCTGCGCCATCTGCAACGCCGCCCGCCGGCACTCCGCCTGGCCGCCCTGAAGGCCGTGATGGTCGCCGTGGTCAGCCAGGCGCACCGGTCGCGCCAGGCACCCCCGGTGCCCCGCCGGCCGCTGCTGCGCCCAATGCGGCGCCAGCAACGGCACCAGCCGCTGTAGCCCCTGCAGCGACACCGAGCGCTGCCCCAGTTGTGGTCGCTCCCGGTGGCGGCAACATCAAAGTCGTGCAGCCGCCTGCGCCGACGGTGACAACGCCGATTCCGCCGGCGCCGGCGCCGGCTGTTGCTTTGACGCCGATTGCTCCGGGTGCTGCTCCAACCGGCCCGCGTCGGATGGACGACTTCCGCAGTGAACGTCGCGAACGTCAGGAAGGCGGACGTACGATCATCACCGAGCCCGGTCGTATCATCGTGCAGGATCCGAGCGGCCAGTCTTTCATCCGTCACAACGAGGTCGATCGCTTCCGTTACGGCGCCCGGGACATCCGTACCCAGCGCGTCGGCAACGAGGATCGCACCATCGTCGTGCGGCCGGACGGCTCGCAGATCATCACCGTGGTTGGCCAGGATGGTCAGCTGATGCGTCGTATCCGCAGGGATCGCGACGGTCGCGAGATCATCATCATCGACAATTCGTTCGATGGGCCGCGCGGCGGTCCGCGTGGTCCACGCGGCTTCTACGTCGATCTGCCGCCGCCGGTGATCCGCATCCCGCAGAACCGCTACATCGTCGATTACGATCAGGCCTCGCCCGATCTCATCTACGACACCCTGATCGCACCTCCCGTGGAGCGCATCGAGCGTCGCTACACGCTGGACGAAATCCGCTACAGCCCGACGGTCCGCCAGCGCATGCCGTCGATCGATCTTGACTCCATCAACTTCGAAACCGGCTCGTGGGAGATTGCTCCCGATCAGGCCTCGAAGCTGCAGGTGATCGCCGATGGTTTGAATCGTGCCATCTCGCGCAATCCGCGCGCAGTGTTCCTGATCGAGGGGCATACTGACGCGGTCGGCGCGGACGTCGATAACCTGTCGCTGTCGGATCGGCGCGCCGAATCCGCTGCAGAATTGCTAACGCAGCAATTTCAGGTGCCGGCGGAGAATCTGACGTCGCAGGGGTATGGCGAGCAGTATCTCAAGATCCAGACCGATGGGGCAGAACGTCAGAACCGTCGCGTCACCATCCGCAACATCACGCCGTTGCTGAACGGTGGCCAGGCCGCCTTGCCGCCGCCACCGGCGGGCACCGCACCTCCGCCGCGTCGCTGAACGAAGTATTAGAAAAGTGCCAATGGCCGGGAGCGATCCCGGCCATTGCTGTTTGAGCATCGTTCGCGGTCTTGCTTGACGGGGTGACGTCAGACGGTTGCGTCACATTGCCCGCACATGAAACTGGCGCAGCAGCCAAACGTAATTGAAAAGGCCGCGTGACGGCCAGCAATCCGAGGAGACCCCCATGTCATCGTTGTCCCGACGCCATCTGATGTTCGCTGCGACTGGAATGGCTGCGGCCATCGCTGCGCCGCGTCTCGCTTTCGCACAGGCGGCCGCACCGGCCGCCACGCCGACCGCCGGCAACGGCGCCTTCGTGCTGCCGCCGCTGACCTATCCGGTTAATGCGCTGGAGCCGCATATCGATGCGAAGACGATGGAACTCCATCACGGCAAGCATCATTCTGCCTTCGTGGGCAATCTCAACACCTTCGCCAAGGACACGCCGATGCTCGGCGAAAAGCCGTTGGTCGAAGTGCTCGGCAATCTGTCCAGCGTGCCGGACAATATCCGCACCGGCGTCCGCAACAATCTCGGCGGCCACGCCAATCACACCATGTTCTGGCAGATCATGGGACCGAATGGCGGCAAGCCGGAAGGCGAGGTGCTGGCTGCCATCGATCGCGACCTCGGCGGCATGGAGAAATTCCAGACCGACTTCAATGCCGCCGGCGGCCGTCAATTCGGCTCCGGCTGGGTGTTCGTGATCGTCGACAAAGCCGGCAAGCTGTCGATCGAGACGCGTCCAAACCAGGACAATCCGATCATGGACGGCAAGCGCGCCTTGATGGGCAATGACGTTTGGGAGCACGCCTACTATCTCACCTATCAGAACCGCCGCGCGGATTATCTGAAGGCGTGGTGGAATACGGTGAACTGGACCAAGATTGCCGAGCGCTATGCAGCGGCGAAGGCAGGTACGCTGGCGGTGTAACCAACAGCCTACGCAGTGCCTCATCACCTCTCCCCGCCGCCCAGCGGCGGGTGAGGGGAGGTGAGCTCCGAACGAGAGGTCCCTAACCCCTCACCCAGCTGTCCTCCGCTTCGCTACAGCCATCCCACCTCTCCCTCCGGGAGAGGTGTCAGGGCGTCGCTGCGAAATTACTTCGTCACATCACCTTCGTCAGCAGCGCTCTCCGCAAGCGATGCTGGGGCGACGCTATATCGTTTCACCAGCGGCATCTGTGCCACGGCGAAGGCCATGGTCAGCGGGATCACGCCGAAGGCTTTGAACGTCACCCAGAAGTCCGTGCTCTGGGTGCGCCAGATGACTTCGTTGAGCACCGCCATGGCGGCGAAAAACACGGTCCAGCGCAGCGTCAGCGCGCGCCAGCCCTCGGGCGTCAAGTTGAACACCTGATCGAACATGATGGCGATGAAGGAGCGGCCGAACAGAAGGCCGCCGCCGAGCACCACGGCGAACAGGCTGTAGATGATGGTCGGCTTGACCTTGATGAAGGTCTCATCGTGCAGCCACAGCGTCAGCCCGCCGAACACCAGCACCACGAAAGCCGTGACGATCGCCATGATCGGCACATGCTTCACCACTACGTAGGAGGCGATCATCGCCGCCACGATGGCCACCATGAAGGCGCCGGTGGCTGCGAACAGGCCGAATTTCGCATTGGCCACGAAGAACACGATCAGCGGCCCGAGCTCGGTGGCAAGCTTGAACAGCGGATGCGGTTGCTTTTTGTCGATGATGTCGCTGCTCATGATTTGTCTCTTCAGCTCTCGATGCCTGCAACAGCCTTGGCGAAATCGCTGGCCGTGAACGGCGCGAGGTCGTCGATGCTTTCGCCGACGCCGATGAAATGCACCGGCAGTTTATATTTCTCTGACAGTGCCACAAGGATGCCGCCGCGCGCAGTACCGTCGAGCTTGGTCATCACCAGGCCGGTGACGCCAGCGGTACGATGAAATGCCTCGACCTGCGACAGTGCGTTTTGTCCCACCGTGGCGTCCAGCACCAGCAGCACCGCATGCGGCGCCGTGGCATCGACCTTCTTGATGACGCGCACGACCTTTTCGAGTTCGTTCATCAGCTCGGCCTTGTTTTGCAGCCGCCCGGCGGTGTCAATCAACAGCACGTCACGATTGTCGTCACGCGCCGCGGTGACGGCGGTGAAAGCCAGGCTCGCCGAATCCGAGCCTTGGGCGCCAGCGATCACCGGCACCTTGTTGCGATCGCCCCAGACCTTGAGCTGCTCGATGGCGGCCGCACGAAACGTATCGCCGGCGGCCAGCATCACCTTGCGGCCCTCCGCGGTGAGCGTGGATGTCAGCTTGCCGATCGTGGTGGTCTTGCCGGAGCCGTTGACGCCGACCACGAGGATCACGAAGGGCTTCTTGGTGCCGTCGATCACCAGCGGCTGCGCCACCGGCGTCAGCACCTTCTCGACTTCCGCGGCCACCACGTCCTTCACCTCATCGGCAGAGATCGCCTTGTCGAAGCGGCCCTGACCGACCGCCTTGGCGATCCGCGCCGCCACGTCGCTGCCGAGGTCGGCGCGCAGCAGCACGTCCTCGATATCCTCGAGCATCGCGCGGTCGAGCTTGCGCTTGGTCACAAGGTCGGCGACCGCCGAGCCGATCGAGCTCGAGGTGCGTTTCAACCCGTCGGAGAGCCGTCGCCACCAGCTCTGTTTTGGCGTTTCGGGAGTGTCGTTCATGTCGGGGGTGTGTTAGCCGTTTCGCGCCATGAATCAAAGTAACGCCGCCGCAAGCGACACCGATATCGAGCCGATGGCCGCAGTCGAGCCGGCGCTGGTCGGCGATTTGACCGAAGCGCAGATTCTGTCGCGGGTGCTGCACCGGGACGGGTTGATGCTGGTGATCGACAAGCCGGCCGGCCTGCCCGTGCATCGTGGCCCGAAAGGTGGGCCGAATCTGGAGAATTCCTTCAAATTCCTGCAATACGGTCTGCCCCGCGCCCCTGTGCTGGCGCATCGGCTGGATCGCGATACGTCGGGCTGTCTGGTGCTGGGCCGGCATCGCAAGGCGACCGCCTCGCTGGGCCTGCTGTTCAAGCACGGTCGCATTGCCAAGACCTATTGGGCGGTGGTGGAAGGCGGGCCGGAGGCCGAGCAGGGCATCATCGACATGCCGCTCGGCCGTCTCAATGCCGAGCGCGGCTGGTGGATGAAGCCGGACCCGGCAGGGCTACCCTCGGTCTCGAATTTCAAGGTGCTTGGCCGCGGCGGCGGCATGGCCTGGCTGGCGCTGGAGCCGGTCACCGGCCGCACGCATCAATTGCGCGTCCACACTTCGGCGTTGGGCTTTCCGATCGTCGGCGACAATATCTATGGCAACGGCCCGCGCTTCGGCGAACCGACGCTACACCTGCATGCCCGCGAGATCGTGATTCCAATCTCGCGCAACAAGGACCCTGTGCGCATCGTTGCGCCGGTGCCCGCGCATCTGCACGAGCGGATGCGGGCGTGTGGGTGGAATGGGGAGTAACACTTCCTGTCGTCACCCGGCTTGACCGGGTGAACCAGTACACTCAGCTTCTGGTGCTTGGTCTGAGGCGCCAGTGGTTACTGGATCCCCGCTTTCGCGGGGATGACAAGTAGATCTAGCTGATGCCGCTTACGCATCCATCCGCTTGAACACCAGTGTCGCATTCGTGCCGCCGAAGCCAAACGAGTTCGACAGCACGGCGCCGAGCTTGGCGTTGTCGATGCGCTTGCGCACGATCGGCATGTCGGCGAACACCGGGTCTAGCTCGGTGATGTTGCCGCTCTCGCAGATGAAGCCGTTCTGCATCATCAGCAGCGAATAAATCGCCTCCTGCACGCTGGTGGCGCCGAGCGAGTGACCGGTGAGGGCCTTGGTCGCCGAAATCGGCGGGCATTTGTCGCCGACGCCGAACACCTTACGGATCGCCTCGATTTCCGGCGGGTCGCCGGCCGGGGTCGAGGTCGCGTGCGGATTGATGTAGTCGATCTTGATACCGCCGGTGGTCGCCAGCGCCATCTTCATGCAGCGCTCGGCACCTTCGCCCGATGGCGCCACCATGTCGTAGCCGTCCGAGGTTGCGCCATAGCCGATGATTTCGCCGTAGATCTTGGCACCGCGTGCCTTGGCGTGTTCGAGCTCTTCGATCACCAGCACGCCGGCGCCGCCTGCAATGACGAAGCCGTCGCGGCTGACGTCATAGGGCCGCGAGGCCGTGGATGGCGTGTCGTTGTATTTCGACGACATGGCGCCCATGGCATCGAACAGCACCGACAGCGACCAGTCGAGTTCTTCGCAGCCGCCGGCGAACACGATGTCCTGCTTGCCCCACTGGATCATCTCATAGGCATTGCCGATGCAGTGGTTCGATGTCGCGCAGGCCGACGAGATCGAATAGTTCACGCCCTTGATCTTGAACCAGGTGGCGAGCGTTGCGGATGCGGTGGACGACATCGCCTTCGGCACCGCGAACGGGCCGACGCGCTTCGGACCTTTGCTGCGGGTGATATCGGCGGCTTCGACGATCGTGCGCGCCGACGGGCCACCGGAGCCCATGATGATGCCGGTGCGTTCGTTGGAGATGTCCGAGGCCTCGAGGCCGGAATCCTGGATCGCCTGTTCCATGGCGATGTGATTCCAGGCCGCGCCTTCGCCGAGGAAGCGCATCGCCCGGCGGTCAATCAGATCGGCCGCATTGACGGTGGGCGCGCCCTGCACCTGCGAGCGGAAACCCAGCTCGGCATGCTTCTCGGCACGCGTAATGCCAGACTTGGCCTCATGCAGGCTCGCAAGCACTTCCTGCGTGTTATTTCCGATGGATGAGACAATGCCCATTCCGGTGACGACAACCCGTCTCATGATCGTCTCGCCCTCTGAATTCACGTTGTTGTGGACCTGGCGGCGTCCTTTTCGAACCCCGCCGTGAAATGCAGTCGCTGTTACATCACCGAGTTACATGGCCGACTGCGTTGCGGCGGCGTCCTGCTTGAAAAGCCCGACCTTGAGATCCTTCGCCCGATAGATAATCTCGCCATCAGCGGAAAGCGAGCCATCGGCAATCCCGAGCCACAGTTTCGAGCGCATCACACGCTTCACATCGATCGTATAGACGACCTTCTTGACGTTGGTCAGAACCTGACCGGTGAATTTCAGGTCGCCGAGACCGAGCGCCCGGCCCGGACCAATACCGCCGGACCAGCCCAGAAAGAAGCCGACCATCTGCCACATGGCATCGAGGCCGAGGCAGCCCGGCATCACCGGGTCGTTCTTGAAGTGGCAGGCGAAGAACCAGAGATCCGGATTGACGTCGAGTTCCGCCTGAATGAGGCCCTTGCCGTATTCGCCGCCATTGTCGGTAATGGCGGTGATGCGGTCGAACATCAGCATCGGCGGCAACGGCAACTGGGCATTGCCCGGTCCGAACAGCTCACCGCGGCCGCAGGCCAGCAGATCTTCGTAAGTGTAGCTGTTCTTTTTATCCTGGAGCATACCGGGCTTTCTGGGTCCATCGCTGTTGAATGGCTGACCAAATCCAAGGTCAGCCGAATAGAATTGTTCCAAATCGACGGGAACCTGCCCCGTCGTGGGGCTCTCTATCATACGCTCATGAGGCGGCAAAGCGGCGTATCATCCGCTTTTTACGACATAATTGGGTTTGCACGCGTGCTGCGGTGCATGATTGCCCCGCACGCCAGGCCTAGTTGCGAAAATCTTGCATCTGGAGCCCATAGTTTTTATATTACTAGGGAATTTGTACGTAGACTTGCGTTTGAAGCGACAGGAATACCGACGTGGATGTGAGCGACAGCAGATCGACAATGGATGACGCGACCGCGGTCGCCGAAATCAATCATGGTCGCCAGCCGGCTCTGACGGGTTGCCCGTGGCATGACGTCAACGAGATGCTGCAGTCGGTCGGCCTGCGCCCGACGCGCCAGCGTATGGCTCTGGGCTGGCTGCTGTTCGGCAAGGGCGCACGCCATCTCACGGCGGAAATGCTGTATGAGGAAGCCACCCTCGCAAAGGTGCCGGTGTCGCTGGCAACCGTCTACAACACGCTGAACCAGCTGACCGACAGCGGCCTGCTTCGTCAGGTCAGCGTCGATGGTACGAAAACTTATTTCGATACCAACGTCACCACGCATCACCACTACTATTTCGAGAACAATCACGAACTGGTCGATATCCCGAACCAGAGCCTGGTCCTGACCAAGATGCCGGATGTGCCGGAAGGTTTCGAGATCAGCCGCATCGACATGGTCGTTCGCCTGCGCAAGAAAAAGCGCTGAGGCCTCACGGGCGCGCCGCGCCCGGTCCTGCACCCGTCCTATTTGCTGCGCTGGCGCCTTGTCGGCGCAGTTTGCGTTTGGGGGGCCGGCATGGCTGCCACGATCGCGCGCGCCAATGCACGACCGGTACATGCGTAGCCCGCCGCAGAACTATGCAGACCGTCCCAGCTCGTGAGGTCGGTCACAGGTACACCGGCCTCGATGGCGCGACGCATCAGCGCGAAACGCGAAAACAGCGGCACATTGGTCTGTCTGGCTGCTTCGGTGATGCTGGTTTGCATCTTGTCGTAGTTCGAGGCCAGGATCACAGGCGCATATTGCTGGTCCATCAGCACCACATCGACGCCCGCGGCCTGCAATTGCCGCACGCCGGCGACGATCGTACCGGTGAGTCGGTCGCTGCTCTGCAGCCAGGTGACGTCGTTGGTGCCGATCTGCCAGATCACGAGATCGGGCGTGTGCGCGAACACATCGCGTTCAAACCGCGCGACGTTGCCAGGGATGGTGTCCGCATTGCGGCCGCTATTGACGATCGCGACCTGCAGGCCCGGCATCAGGCGCTCCAGTTCGGACTTCAGCATGCCGGGATAGGTCAGCGAGGGATCGGTCTGCCACAGGCCGCGGGTGGAGGACGAGCCGATCGCGACGATCCGAAGCGTGGCTTTGCTGCGCAACAGGGCAAAGCTGCGGGACAATGGTGCTGCGTCGGTCAGGCGCTCACCGGCAGCCAGGCAGCGATCGACGACCGACTGCGCGACCGCCGGCGTCGCAAGGGCCAGGAGCAGCGTGCAGGCGATGGCCAGCAGGCCGCGGCGCATCGGGTTAGTTCACCTTCTCATCGGCATAGACGCCCCACAGCCGCTGCTGCTCGATCCAGCCGTCGAAGCCGTTGCCGATCACCCGGCACCAGCCGTCCCTGCAGCGCTTCACCTGAGCCACCACGCCGGCTTGGAGGCGGGCTGCAACGCTGCTCTTGGCGTCCGGGTCGTCATAGATCGACGCCAGGTCGTCCTTCTGCTTCATGGTCACCACGGCGGTCCGGCGGCCCGACAGCAGCGAGTGATAGACCCAGCCTTCGGCGCCCTCGGAATCGCGCACCCGGCGCCAGTTTTCATATTCCGCGGTGATCTCCACCGGAAGTCCGGACCGGGTGTAGACCCAGGCCACGTCATTATCCTTGGTTGGGCCGGCGCGGACATTCACATGGTCGGATTTCAAGCTGACATAGCGCGGCACAGGCAAGCCGCTGGCACCGAGCGGGACGCTACTGGCTGCCAAAGCCGGATCGATCGTTGCGACAATGAGCATGACAGCCGCAAAACCCGCATACGCAAAACGCCCCGACGCCATCCACTCAACCTCGTCACAATCCATGTCTGTCGCAATGCACGCGTCCCGGAGGTTCTTGTTTCGGCCTTGTTCTCTGGTAGAGAGGACCAAGGCTGAAGACACAGGGCCAAGCCACCCGGTCGAGCGTCGGGGAACCCGAGGAAACGGTGCATTTGCGCGGCTGGCAGAGTTTCGATCAACCGGGTTAATGCGGACTGAACGAACAAGGGGCGAGTGAGCAGGATATGACGGTCAAGAAAAAGCCCCTCGTTGTCGTCACACGCCGTCTGCCGGACTCCATCGAGACGCGGATGCGCGAATTGTTCGATGCGCGCCTCAATGTCGATGATGTGCCGATGACCCGCGAGCAGCTCGCCGAGGCGATCCGCACGGCCGATGTGCTGGTCCCGACCGTCACCGACGAGATCACCAAGGATCTGCTCGAGCAGCCCGACTGCAAGATCAGGCTGATCGCCAATTTCGGCAATGGCGTCGACAATATCGATGTCGCCGCCGCCCAGGCGCGCGGCATCACCGTCACCAACACGCCGAAGGTGCTCACCGAGGATACCGCCGACATGACCATGTCGCTGATCCTCGCGGTGCCGCGCCGCCTGATCGAAGGCGCGGCGATTCTCACGGAAGGCCGCGAGGACTGGCATGGCTGGTCGCCGACCTGGATGCTCGGCCGGCGCCTCGGCGGCAAGCGGCTCGGTATCATCGGCATGGGCCGTATCGGCCAGGCGGTGGCGCGCCGTGCGAAAGCCTTCGGGCTGCAGATCCACTATCACAATCGCAAGCCGGTCGCCCCGGTGATCGCCGATGAACTCGGCGCCACCTATTGGGATTCGCTCGACCAGATGCTCGCGCGTATGGACATCATCTCGGTGAACTGCCCGCATACGCCGGCTACCTTCCATCTGCTGTCGGCGCGCCGCCTCAAGCTGATCCGCAAGGACGCCTATATCGTCAACACCGCGCGCGGCGAGGTCATCGACGAGGAGACGCTCACCAAGCTGATCGAAACCGGAGACATCGCCGGTGCGGCGCTCGACGTGTTCGAGCATGAGCCGGCGGTGAATCCGAAACTGGTGCGTCTGGCCAAGGCCGGCAAGGTGGTGCTGCTGCCGCATATGGGCTCGGCCACCGTCGAGGGCCGCGTCGAGATGGGCGAGAAGGTGATCATCAACATCCGCACCTTCCTGGACGCCCACAAGCCGCCGGATCGCGTACTCGCAAACATGATGTGAGCGTCGCTGCTGCCCCCACCCCGGCCCTCCCCCGCAAGCGGGAGAGGGGGCTACGGAGTGTCTGGCCATTTCCTAGTTTCAACGCGTACTCTAGTTCGCCAAGCGCGCGCTCAACACGAT
>SDZE01000648.1 GCA_004173095.1 Bradyrhizobiaceae bacterium | reverse complement strand
ATGTCGGGAAACAGCCGCCGCAGATACGCGGCGCGGCGCACCGCATTGGTGCCGATCTTGAAGCCCTTGCCGCGCGCGCCGATCAGATCGTCCAGCGTCAGGCCGGGCCGCAGCACCAGCGAATCGGTCGGTGGATCGCGCGCCAGCGTGGCGCCGATCACCAGCCCCGGGGTGTCTTCATTGCCCGGCATATCCTTCAGCGAATGCATCGCCGCATGGAGTTTACCGGCGCGCACCGCCGCGCGGATTTCACCGACAAAGGCACCGCCCTTGCCGCCATGCCGCAACAGATTGCTGGTCTGGTCGCGGTCGCCCACCGGCTCGAATTTGACGATCTCCACATCGAGCTCGGGCACCGCCACATTGAGCCGGCGCGCGATCTCTTCGGTCTGCGCCAGCGCCATGGTACTCCGGCGGGTACCGATCCGCATCGAAACTGTCACGCCGCCACTCCCCCATCACCAGCATTGCGGCGTTTAAGCTCCGCAGCGCTGCTGAGAGTTTAAAACCAGCCCGCGGCCGAAGCAAACCCGGACGATACTGCGGCGCAAGACGGCAGCCGGCAGCGTGGTCGCGTGTTTCCGCTGGCATCATGGCTGCAATGCTAGTCAAATGATCGGCAGGGAACGGGATGGGGGCAGCATGAGCGCAGAAGTCCTGATTGGCGACCGCAAGGCGCTGGCGCCGCATCCGCTGCGAGCGGCCGTGCTCGGTGAGGTGCATGCGCGGCCGTTCACGGCCATCGATCTGCCTTGCCGGGTGATTCATTTCGCCTTCGCGACCTCGGCCGCGCAAGCTCAGGCGGATCGCGCTTATCTCGTGGCATTCTGCTCGGCGCGCGGTCTGCCCGCCCCCGGCGCTGGCGACAAGCATCATCGGGCACGGTTCGGCGGCAGCATCCTGCGCTGGGAGCAGCATTCGGAATTTACCACCTACACCTGGGAAATGCGCGCCACGCCCGGTGGCGTGCCGTTTCACCCCGATCCGTCCTCACTGGCCGAACCGATGGCGCTGCTGCCGCAACCTGGCCCGCTGCTGGTGGCGATCGATCTGCACGGGCTGGCGGAGGACGGCGAGCGCACCGCGCCGGAACGGCTGTTCGACCGCGCCAGCCTGGCGGTGGCCGAGAATTCGGACGGCAAGGCGATCTATGCCACCGATTTCCAGCCCGGCCCGTCGGGCTTCCTGCGCATCCTCCTGATCGACCGCGGCCTGTCGCCGGAGCGGGCGGGCGCGCTGACGCAGCGGGTGCTGGAGCTGGAAACCTACCGCACCCTGGCGCTGCTGGGGCTGCCGGAGGCGCAGCGGTTGTCGCCATCGATCGGCGCCAGCGAGCAGCGGCTGGCGGAGGTGACCGAGGAGATGCGCCGCCCCGGCGATCTCGCCACCAACCAGAAACTGCTCGACGAGCTGACGGCGCTGGCCGCCGATGTCGAGGCCGGCGCTGCCGCCAGCGTGTTTCGCTTCGGCGCCAGCCGCGCCTATGAGGAGATCGTCACGCAGCGGCTGCAGACCATCGGCGAGCGCAAGGTGGGCGGGCTGCCGACCTGGTCTTCGTTTCTCGACCGCCGCATGAAGCCGGCCCTGAGCACCTGCGTCACCGTCGAGAATCGCCAGGCCAATCTGTCCACCAAGCTCGCCCGTGCCGCCAATCTGCTGCGCACCCGGGTCGATGTCGAACTCGAACAGCAGAACCAGGAACTGCTGAAATCCATGAACGCCCGCACCCGGCTGCAACTGCGCCTGCAGACCACGGTGGAAGGGCTGTCGGTGGCGGCGGCGGCACATTTCCGACGAGGATTGAGCGCAGGCTTCGCCAAACCCATTTTCGGACGAGGCAACATGTTCAAGCCGACCCCCATTGCGCCCGGTCCCGGTCAGGAATCGGTCTGGGACTATCCCCGCCCGCCGCGGCTGGAGCGCGAACCGAGCCGGCTGCGAATCGTGGTCGATGGGATCACCATCGCCGACACCAGCGCCGGTTTTCGCGTGCTCGAAACCAGCCATCCGCCGGTCTATTACCTGCCGCCGGGCGATATCATGGCATCCGTGCTGCGCAAGGCCGCCGGCAGTTCGTGGTGCGAATGGAAGGGTCAGGCGCAATACTGGTCGCTCGATGTCGATGGACGCGTGATCGCCAATGCCGCGTGGAGCTACCCGACACCTTCGCCCGCTTTCACCGAGATCGCCGGCTATCTCGCCTTCTATGCCTCCCGCGTCGACGAATGCTGGGTCGGCGACGAGCGCGTGCAGGCGCAACAAGGCGACTTCTATGGCGGCTGGATCACGTCGCGCATCGTCGGCCCGTTCAAGGGCAGCGAGGGCACGCGCGGCTGGTAATGCCAGCCGCGCGCAGCATCATGATTTGGCGGTGCCCGTCGCCACGGCGGTGCGCTTCGGCACCACCAGATTGACCAGCGCTGCCACCGCGATATTGGCGATCAGTGCGATCAGGCCGACATAGACGGTGGCCTGAAAACCACCGACCGACAGCAGATGCAGCGGCTTCAGACCGTCCATCCAGGTCAGGTACGTTCCGCCGCAAAGCCCCACGACCCAGCCCGCCAGCAATGCCGGCGCGGTGAACCAGCCGGTGAACAGACCGAAGATCAGGGCCGGAAGTGTCTGCAGGATCCACAGCCCGCCGAGCAGTTGCAGGTCGAGCGCGAACTGGGTCGGCAGATAGACGATCACCAGCAACGCGCCCACTTTCACCACCAGCGAGGAGATCTTGGCCACCATGGCCTCACCCGCGTGATCGACCTGCGGATTGACGTAAGCCTTCCAGAAATTGCGCGTGAACAGGTTGGCCGCACCGATGCTCATCACCGCTGCCGGCACCAGCGCGCCGATTGCAATCGCCGCGAAGGCGAAGCCGGCGAACCACCCCGGAAACAGCGTCTGGAAGAGCGCCGGCACGACGTCATTGTTGCTGGCGACCTTGAGATTGGCCGCATGGCCCATATAGCCGAGCAGCGCCAACAGGCCGAGCATCAGCGTATAGGCCGGCAACAGCACCGCATTCTTGCGGATCGTGGTCGCGCTCTTGCTGGCGAAGATGCCCGTCAGCGTGTGCGGATACATGAAGGCCGCCAGAGCCGAGCCGAGTGCCAGCGTCGCATAGGCGAAATACTGGCTCGGTCCGAGCAGGATGCTGCCGGAGCCCTTGGCCTTGAACGCCGCATCGGCGGCATTGAACACGTTGGCATAGCCGCCGAGTTTGCCGGGGATGACCGAGATCGCCGCGATGACGGCGATATAGATCATGATGTCCTTGACGAAGGCGATCAGTGCCGGTGCCCGCAGACCCGACGAGTACGTATACAGCGCAAGCACCACGAACGCCGCGATCAGCGGCAGCTCGCCCTCGAAGCCGAGCGCCTTGACGGCGGCGGCCATGCCGATCAGCTGCAGAGCGATGTAAGGCATCACCGCGACCACGCCGGTGATGGCCACGGCGGCCTCCAGCGTGCGCGAGGCGTAGCGGCCATAGACGACGTCGGCCGCGGTCACATAGCCATTGTCCTTGGCGACCTGCCACAGCCGCGGCATCACCATGAACACGATCGGATAGACCAGGATTGTGTAGGGCAGCGCGAAGAAGCCATAGGCGCCGACGGAATAGACCAGCGCCGGCACGGCGATCACGGTGTAGGCGGTGTAGAAATCGCCGCCGACCAGAAACCAGGTGATCCAGGTGCCGAACTGGCGGCCACCAAGGCCCCATTCGTCGAGGCTCGCCAGCGTCTTCGGACGCTTCCAATGCGAGGCGACGAATCCCATCACGGTGACGAGGGCGAAGAAAAACAGAAAGACGGCAATCGCCGGGATGTCGAGCTCAGTCTTCATTGGGATAGGTCCGGTAGGCAAGCCAGGTCAGGAATGCGGTCAGCGGCACCCAGGCGAGCT
>SDZE01000249.1 GCA_004173095.1 Bradyrhizobiaceae bacterium | reverse complement strand
TTCGAGCCCGGCGAGGAAAGCCGCTCGCTCGGCACGTTCATGATCCTCGATCATATCGCGCGCGCCAGGAAGATGGGCCTGCCCTACGTCTATCTCGGCTACTGGATCGAGGGCTCCAAAAAGATGGACTACAAGGGACGCTATCTACCGCAGCAAAGGCTGGCACCAAGCGGATGGCTGCGGGTGGATGAGAACGGCGAGATGGTCGGCGAGCCGGAGGAGTAGCGCTGCTCGTTATTTCAGAGGCGGCATCAACCAAGGTCCCGAGGCTTGGCTGTCGTCCCAATGGATTGGAATCACGTCTAACGGCTCGCCTCTACGCTCAACTTCTGCAGCTCCGGACGCGTCCTCTAGCGTTCGATGAATCACAGCGCTTGGATAGCGATAGCCATCTTTTCCCTCGTAAATGACTAGCCATCCGTTATGCACCGTCTTGGTAAGTGGCATTGGGTATCTCCGCGACTGCCAACCTAAGGTTGCTCGACCTAGCTTTGCATTAGCTAGAAAAGAAATCCACCACCAGTTTCACATTCAGCGCGATGATCACGACCGCCGTGATCGCAGCCAGAGCGGTGACCCAGCGCGGTGCCACGAACGGGCCCATCTTGCTCTTGCTGGCGGTGAACATCACCAGAGGCACCACGGCGAACGGCAACTGCAAACTCAGCACCACCTGGCTGAGGATCAGCAACTGCCCCGTTCCCTTTTCGCCATACCAGATCGTCACCGCCACCGCCGGAACGATGGCGATCATGCGGGTGATCATGCGGCGCAGCCAGGGCGGCATCTTCAGGCGCAGGAAGCCTTCCATCACGATCTGGCCCGACAGCGTGGCGGTGATGGTCGAGTTCAGGCCGCAGCACAACAGCGCGATCGCGAACAGCGTCGGCGCGAGGCTCGAGCCAAGCAATGGCGCGAGGAAGGCGTGGGCCTGATCGAGCTCGGCAACGTCCGTCTGGCCGGATTTGTGGAACGTGGCGGCGGCGAGGATCAGGATCGAGGCATTGATGGTCAGCGCCAGGCAGAGCGCGATCGTCGAATCCCATGTCGAGAGTTTGATCGCCTCGCGGCGCTCTTCGACGCTGTCGCCATAGCCACGGGTCTGCACCAGCCCGGAATGCAGATAGAGATTGTGCGGCATCACGGTCGCGCCGAGAATGCCCAGCGCCAGGAACAGCATCTCCTTGTTGGCGATGATTTGCGTGGTCGGCGCGAAGCCGCGGATCACCTGCCCCCAGTCGGGATCGGCCATGGCGATCTGGATGGCAAAACAGGCGGCGATGACGCCGAGCAAGGTGACGACGAAAGCCTCGATCCAGCGAAAACCGTAGGCCTGCAGGGCGAGAATGAGGAAAACGTCGAGCGCGGTGATGATGACGCCGATCTCGAGCGGAATGCCGAACAGGAGATTGAGGCCGATGGCGGTGCCGATCACCTCGGCGAGATCGGTGGCCGTGATGGCGATTTCCGCCGACACCCACAGCAGCCAGGCGACGGGCCTGGGATAGGCGTCACGGCAGGCTTGTGCGAGATCCCTGCCCGCGCCGACGCCGAGCCGCGCGCATAGCGACTGCAGCACGATAGCCATCAGGTTGGATACCAAAGCGACGGTCAGCAGCGCGTAGCCGAATTTCGAGCCGCCGGCGAGCGAGGTCGCCCAATTGCCCGGATCCATGTAGCCGACCGCGACGAGATAACCCGGGCCCAGAAACGCCATCAGCTTGCGCCAGAAGGAACCATTCTTGACGGTCTGAATCGTCCCGAACATGCCCGCCAGCGACGGGTCACCGGCGCTGCTGCGCCAGCCCGGTAGATCGAAGGCAGGCGTAGATGACGATGGCTTCAAAGCCTCGACGGTAGCAGGCGATTTGGCATCCATATCAGCAGGATGGCGGAAAACGCCGCTTATTGCAACTCACTTGCAACTGCATCTGGAGAGTTGCGCGATTTTGGGGTGCCGCGGCGGTGCCGGTTTGAAGGGATTGATCGGATGGAAGCCACTCAAAACCTCAGTTTCGACCTGCAGCACTTCGTCCAGGCGCAGCAGCCCGTTTACGCCGCTGCCCTCGCCGAACTGACTGCGGGCGTAAAGCGATCGCACTGGATGTGGTTCATCTTTCCGCAAGCTGACGGTCTCGGG
>SDZE01000649.1 GCA_004173095.1 Bradyrhizobiaceae bacterium | reverse complement strand
TTGAACTGCGAGGACTCACGAAACGGTTCGATCGGCTCGCGGTCGATGCGCTCGACCTGACCGTCTATGGCGGCGAGTTCTACGCATTGCTCGGGGCCAATGGCGCCGGCAAGACCACCACGCTGCGCATGGTGGCCGGTCTGCTGCCTCCCGATTCCGGCGCCATCCGGATCGGCGGCATCGATGCATTGGCCGATCCCGTTGCCGCCAAGCAGGTGACGGCCTGGGTTTCCGACGAGCCGATGATCTACGACAAGCTGACGCCGCTCGAATATCTCGAATTCATCGCGGGACTGTGGGGCTGCGATCCCGCCGCGGCGGATGCAGCCGCGCATGAACTGCTCATCTCGCTCGGTCTTGCCACACACATGCATGAGCGGTGCGAAGGTTTCTCCAAGGGCATGCGGCAGAAAGTGGCGCTGGCTGGCGCCCTGGTGCATGACCCTGCGCTGATCATTCTCGACGAGCCGCTCACCGGGCTGGACGCCGTGTCGGCGCGGCATGTCAAAGGCCTGCTGCAGGCCCGCGTGCGCAGCGGCCGCACGGTGATCATGACCACTCACATTCTCGAAGTCGCCGAACGCATGGCCGATCGCATCGGTGTCATTGCCGCAGGTCGACTGATTGCCGAGGGCACGCTTGCCGAATTGCGTCAGACGATCGGGCGGAGCGATACCAGCCTCGAAGAGATGTTCATCACGCTGGTCGAAAACGCCGCGGCTGTCGCATGAGCGCTCCAGGCAGCGCGCTGTGGTTTGCGCGGCACGAACTCCGGCTCGGCTGGCGCGAAGTGCTCGGCATGTTGGCCGGAGGTCGCCGCCGGCGGACGCGGAGTGCGACCACTCTGCTGGTCGTGTTCGTGATTTTTCTGCATCTGCCGGCCTATGTCGTGGTCGGCCGTTTCGCTGACGTGAAAACGCCGCTGGATCAGCAGAGTGCGATCGTCATCGCCGCCAGCATTTTTCTGGCATGGGCGCTGGTGCTGTCACAGGCCATCGAGTCGGTGACGCGGGTGTTCTATGCGCGCGCCGATCTCGACCTCATCGTATCGTCGCCGGCACCGCTGACTCATGTATTCTCGGTGCGGATCGCGGCGATCGCGCTGACGGTTACCGTCATGGCGGCGCTGCTGGCGACGCCCTTCATCAACGTGCTCGTGCTCGGCGGTGGCACGCGATGGTTTGCCGCCTATGGCGTGGTGGTCAGCATCGGTCTGTCGGCATCGGCGATCGCAATCGTGGTCGCCGTCGGCCTGTTCGAACTATGCGGGCCGGCGCGCACACGCATGATCGCGCAGATCATATCGGCGGTGACCGGCGCCGGATTCGTCATCGCATTGCAGGTGGCGGCTATCATCTCCTACGGATCGCTGTCGCGCTATGCCGTGCTGACGTCCGATGCGGTCATCGCCGCGATGCCGGATGCGGCGAGTATCGCGTGGTGGCCGGCGCGGGCCATGCTGGGTGATCTCGATCGGCTGTTGCCGCTGCTTGCCGCAGCGCTGCTGCTGCTCGGCATCACGATGGCGATCGTGTCGCCCCATGTCGGCCGCTATGTCGCAAGCGCGTCGCCGCAACTGGCATCGAGACGGATCGGCCAGGCCAAGCCGTTTCGCGCGGCGTCGCGCCGGCATGTGTTGCACCGAAAAGAGCTGATGCTGCTGTGGCGCGATCCCTGGCTGTTGTCGCAGACGCTGATGCAGCTGCTGTATCTTCTCCCGCCGGCGCTGATGTTGTGGCGCAGTTTCGGCGACGGACCGGGGGCATTCGTCGTGCTGGTGCCGGTCGTCGTGATGGCAGCCGGTCAACTGGCAGGCGGTCTGGCGTGGCTGACGATCTCCGGCGAGGACGCGACCGATCTTGTCGCGACCGCCCCGCTGCCCGCAGCGGCGCTGCTCCGTGCCAAGATCGAAGTGGTGTTGCTGTGCATCGCCGTCATCGTCACGCCGCTGCTCGCCGCACTGGCGCTGATCTCGTGGCAGATGGCGATGGTCGCCGCGCTGGCGACCGTCGCCGCTGCGATCTCGGCGACATGCATTCAGCTGTGGTACCGCGTACAGGCCAGACGCAGCCAGTTTCGACGGCGGCAGACATCGTCGCGCATCGCGACCTTTGCCGAGGCGTTCTCGTCGATCGGTTGGGC
>SDZE01000400.1 GCA_004173095.1 Bradyrhizobiaceae bacterium | reverse complement strand
CTGACGGTCAGCAAGGGCGAGGTCGTCGGGCTGATCGGTCCGAACGGCGCCGGCAAGACCACGCTGGTCAACACCATCTGCGGCGTCACACCGGCATCGTCGGGCGTCATCACCTTCGACGGGCGCGACATCACCCGGGTCAAGACCTATCAGTCCGCCCGCATCGGGCTGTCACGGACCTTCCAGATCGTGCAGCCGTTTGCCGAGTTTTCCGCGCTCGACAATGTCGCTGCGGCAGCGCTGTTCTCGCAGCCCGGCGAGAGCCTGACATCCGCGCGCGAGGCAGCGCGGGAGCATCTGGCCTTTGTCGGCCTCGATGCGCAGGCGGATCAGTCGGCGGCAACGCTGACATTGGCGATGCGGAAGCGCCTCGAACTTGCCAAGGCCCTGGCGATGAAGCCGAAGCTGTTGTTTCTCGACGAAGTCAATGCCGGCCTCAACAGCGCCGAGGTCGAGCGCGCGACAAAATTGATCCACCAATTGGCCGCAAACGGCATCACCATCGTGATGATCGAGCATCTGATGAAAGTGGTGCTGAATGTCTGCACGCGGATCGCGGTGCTGCATAACGGAAAGCTGATCGCCGACGGCGCCCCGCGCGACATCATCAAGGATCCCGCCGTCGTCGACGCCTATCTCGGCCAGCAATATGCACAACGGAACGCCGCCCGTGGCTGATCATCCGATGCTCGAACTCAATCAACTGTGTGCCGGTTACGGCGAGATCCAGGTGCTGTGGGGTATCGACATGGTGGTGCGCCGTGGTGAAATCACGGCGCTGATCGGCTCCAACGGCGCCGGCAAGACTACCTTGATGCGCGCCTTGTCAGGACTGATCGGACGGCAGTCCGGTCGTTATGTCTGGGAGGGCATCGATCTCACCGGCGCCTCGGCTGCCGATATTCTGGCGCAGGGCATCGTACACGTGCCGGAAGGGCGCCGGCTGTTCGGTGCCATGAGCATCGAGGACAATCTCCTGATGGGCGCCTATTCGCGCCGCGCCAGCCGCGCCGAACTGCAGCGTGACATTGACCGCGTCTAGGCGACCTTTCCGAAACTGCGCGAGCGTCGCAACCAGGCGGCCGCGACGTTGTCCGGCGGCGAACAGCAGATGTGCGCCATCGGCCGTGGCCTGATGAGCGCGCCGCGGCTGTTGATGATCGACGAATTGTCGCTCGGTCTGTCGCCGCTGCTGGTCGAACAACTCGTCGCCGCACTGCGCCAGTTGAACAGCGAGGGCATGTCGATCCTGCTGGTCGAGCAGGATGTCACCACCGCCCTCGATCTCTGCCATCACGCCTACATCATGGATATGGGCCGCATCGTGCGCGCCGGGCAGGGCGCCGAACTGCTGGCCGATCCCATCATCCGCGACGCCTATCTCGGCGTTCTCGAAGACTGACTGTCATTCATCCAAAGAGGCCATCATGATCGATACCGTCGAAGCCCCGAACAGCGGCTACCGTTATATGCCCGGCGTTTTCCAGTACTCCTGCGGCGTCGGCGCGCTGCCGGGCTTTGCGTTAGAGCGAGTGCGATTTTCGAAGGTTGTGCCGCTCAAGGAAGGCTTCGCGCGCATCTCGGAGATCATCAAAGCGGCCGGCCGCCCGCTGACGGCATTCGCTGCGTGTGAACTGCGCTCGCCTGCGCCGTTCACCGAACAGGGCTTCGTCGACTTCAACGAGATTTACATCAAGACGCTGGAGGACTGGGGCATCATGAAGGACCGGGTCAACCCGATCGCCCGCAGCAATGTCTGTCCGAAGATCGATCCGCCGTCCGAGCCCGGCTTCCATGCCTTCACCTTTGCGACGGTTGCGGCCGACGCGCCGGCGTCCTTCGTCATCGCCGGCAGCGGCGAGGCCGCCGAGGGCAAGGGTGACTACCGCGACAACACTGTGCGTCTTGGCGACACCAGCCCGTCCGGCATGCTCGAAAAGGCGAAATGGGTGCTCGACGAGATGGAGCGCCGCATGAGCGCCTTCTCCGGCACCTGGGAGCAGACCACAGGCGCCCAGCTTTACACCGTTCAGGACGTCTACGCGCTGCTGGAGAGCGAACTCGGCCGCCGCGGGGTGTTCCGCAACGGGCTGACCTGGCACTTCAACCGGCCGCCGGTGGAAGGTCTCGAATACGAGATGGATTGCCGCCGGGTGCACCGGGAACGTGTGGTCGAGGTCTGACACCGCGTCTTTCCCCATGACCTGCCGATCCAGCTCATGTAAAAGCCCTTCACATGAGCTGGCACAAAGACCGCCGCGGCGAGCGCGGCTATCATCACGGCAATCTGAAGGAAGCGCTGCTGCAGGCAGCGCTGGGCTTGATCGCGGAGAAGGGGCCGGCCGGCTTCACCTTTGCCGATGCAGCACGCACGGCCGGCGTCAGCGCCGCCGCGCCTTATCGGCATTTCCGCGACCGCGATGATCTGCTGGCCAATATCGCCCAGCGCGGTTTCGAGCAGTTCGAGCAGACCTTGGCGAAGGCCTGGGACGATGGCAGGCCGAATACGATTTCGGCCTTCGAGCGCCTCGGCAAAGCCTATCTGGCGTTTGCCCGCAATGAGCCGGCCTTCTATTCGGCGATGTTCGAGTCGGGGATCCCGGCCGATTCCAGCCCTGAACTGCTGGCCGCGGGCGAGCGCGCTTTCGGCGTGATCCGGGTTGCCGCCGAACGCCTCGCAGCGCTGACGCCGCCGGGCGTGCCGCGGCCACCGGCCTTGATGATGGCGCTGCATATCTGGTCGATGTCGCACGGCATCGCCTCGCTGTTCGGCCGAGGCGATGCCGCGCGGCGCAAGCTGCCGATGTCGCCCGACGACCTGCTGGAGGCCGGCGCGCTGATTTATTTGCGCGGCCTCGGCTTTCCGACCGACCAAAAGCCGCCCGAAACCGACAAAGCATCCGTGCCGAAATCCGGCCCCTGGGGCACGGCGCCCAAATAGTCGCAGGCCATCTCTCGATTATGTGAGCGGCCGGCCGCGCGTCCGCCTTGACAAAACCGGGCCGCAGTTTACGTATGTAAATGTTATTTACATTCACAAGCGGCATGGTGCCGTTGATGGAGAGGAAGATGTCCGATACCGCAGATCTCAATCGCTGGGGCCGCCGCCCTTACGATGAGCGTGTGAGCTATGGCCTTCGTTCGCCATGGAGCATCGCGCTGGTTGTTCTTGGTTTCATCGTTTGGTGGCCGATTGGCCTCGCACTTCTCTTCTTCAAACTCGGGAGCAGAAACATGGGTTGCTGGGATCGCCAGGGTCGTTTCGAAAGCAAAATGCAGCGGATGCAGGACAAGATGGAGCGCATGCGCGGCCGGATGGAAAGCCGCGGTTTCGGCGGCTTCGGTTTCGGTGAGCCGACCTCCGGCAACCGTGCTTTTGACGAATATCGCGTCGAAACGCTGCGCCGCCTCGAGGAAGAACAGCACGAATTCAAGAACTTCCTGGAGCGCCTGCGTCACGCCAAGGACAAGGAAGAGTTCGACCAGTTCATGGCCCAGCATCGCCCGCGTCCGGCCCCGCCGGCCGACAACAACGCGCCGCAGAACTGACGCCCAACGAACGTACGAGCAGGGCGGCGCGCCGCCCCGCTCCACCAACCGCCCGCCTGTCCCCCACAGGCGGGCGGTTTCGTTTGCGGTCAACAGCGGGTCACGAACAAGCGAACGGCGCTTCATTCTTCCGGAATACAGGCCGCGGTAACGCAACGTTAACCATAGCCGGGCTCTGGTAAGACCTGCAGAAACGCGCGCGAAAGCCCTTGTTTTGACATGTTGGCAGGGAATTTAGGGCTCGGCCTCGGACGGGTCATCCATGCACTGAACAAGGACGTGCCCTGGCGCTGAAGCGCCCGGTTCGGCGCGTGACTGCATGATCGCCGGCAGGAACGCCGGTCGAATGGGATTTTGCGTTGAGAGGATACCGCTAATGAATCCGGATGTCGCACAGTCAGCCTTGCCGCTGGTGTCGACCGACGTGTCGTTGATCTCGCTGTTCCTGCAGGCGCACTGGATCGTCAAACTGGTGATGATGGGCCTGATCGGTTGCTCGGTCTGGGTCTGGGCCATCGCGATCGACAAGATGTTCCTGTATTCGCGAACCCGCCGCGCCATGGATCGCTTCGAGCAGGCGTTCTGGTCGGGGGAGTCCATCGAGGATCTCTATCGCGCACTATCAGCCAAGCCGACGCAGTCGATGGCGGCGTGTTTCGTCGCTGCCATGCGCGAATGGAAGCGCTCGTTCGAAAGTCAGGCGCGCTCCTTCACCGGGCTGCAGATGCGGATCGACAAGGTGATGAACGTCTCCATCGCCCGCGAGGTCGAGCGGCTCGAACGGCGCCTGCTGGTGCTGGCGACGGTCGGCTCTGCCGGCCCGTTCGTGGGCCTGTTCGGCACGGTCTGGGGCATCATGTCGAGCTTCCAGGCGATCGCGGCGTCGAAGAACACCTCGCTCGCGGTGGTCGCCCCGGGCATCGCGGAAGCGCTCTTCGCCACCGCCATCGGCCTTATCGCCGCCATCCCGGCGACCATTTTCTACAACAAATTTACGGCAGAAGTGAACCGTCAGGCGCAGCGCCTGGAGGGGTTTGCCGACGAGTTCTCGGCTATCCTGTCGCGTCAGATCGACGAGCGCGCTTGATGAACCTGGCTTTTGATTTTGCGATGAGCACCCGATCATGGGGATGAATGCAGCAGCAGGCGGTGGGGGCGGTGGCCGGCGGGGACGCCGGCGCGCGGCCGTCATGGCCGAGATCAACGTCACACCGATGGTCGACGTGATGCTGGTGCTGATGATCATCTTCATGGTCTCGGCGCCACTGATGACGTCGACCATCGATATCGACCTGCCGATCGCCAGCGGCGGCAAGTCGATGTCCCAGAACGCGCCGCCCTTGACTGTCTCGGTCAAGCGGACCGGGGGAAGTTGCAATTCGGCCATTGAGACCTATGTCGGCGACGCCCTGGTGCCACAAAGCGAATTGGCGGCCAAAATCACAGCCATCCGGTCCACGCGCACCGAGGCGGATAACACTGTATTCCTGCGCGGCGACCGCGACGTTTGCTACACCGATATGATGAAGTTGCTCGGCACGGTGCGTGCTGCCGGGTTCAAGGCCAATATCGTGATCTTGCCGGAGCAGGGATCGTAAGATCGTGGAGCAGCAGGCGGAGACAAGCAGGTTCAAGGATCTGATGGCGAGAGTCGACAAGACGCTCATCGCATCGATCATCCTGCATGCGCTCGTCTTCGGCTGGGGCCTGTTCACCTTCTCCTCCAAGGCACTGGAAGTGATGCCTGAGGATTCCGTGGCGGTGGACGTGGTCTCTGATGACCAGCTTGCCCGCGCCATGGCCGGTGCCAAGACCGGCAAAAAGGAAACGCCGAAGCCGAAGGTCGAGAAGATTGCGGAAGCGAAGCCGCCGGATGATGCCGTCGGCAAGATTGACGACAAGAAGGCACCGGTGATCACCGAAGTGGCGCCGAAGGAGCAGCCGAAGACCGAGGACAAGGCCGCCGCCGAAGCGGCAGCCAAGGCGGAAGCTGCCGCCAAGGCCGAAGCTGCAGCCAAGGCTGCGGCAGATGCCAAGGCCAAGGCGGAGGCAAAAGCAGCCGCGGCCGCCGAAGCCAAGGAATTGGCTCAAGAGAAGGCCGAGGCCGACGCCAAGGCGCAGGCGGACGCCAAGGCGAAGGCTGAAGCGCAGGCCAAGGCGAAAGCCGAAGCCAAGGCAAAGGCCGAGGCCAAAGCCAAGGCGGATGCCGAAGCGAAAGCTAAAGCAGAAGCGAAAGCGAAAGCCGAGGAAGCGAAGCGGGCCGAGCGCGTGTTCGACCAGTCAAAGATCGCCGCGCTGATCGACAAGCGCGATCCGACGCGCAATTCGGCGACCGGCTCCGATCTCAATCCGAACGAGGCGCTGGGCCTGTCCAAGGGCAACGCTGCCAATAACGTCGCAACCTGGGGCGCGATGTTCAAATCGCAGGTCGAGCGCTGCTGGAAGAAGCCTTACGGCGGTGTCGAGGCGCAGTTCACGCAGGCGATTTTCAGCGTCAAGCTGAAGCGGGATGGCACGCTGGAAACGACGCCGTCAGCCGTCAGCAATCCGACCTCGCCGTATTTCCGTGTCTACCAAGAGAGCGCGCTGCGTGCCATCATCGAATGCCAGCCCTACAAATTGCCGGCTGCTTTCTTCGAAGAGTGGAAATTTTTCGAACCCGTTTTCACCGAACGCGCATCTTGAGCCGAACGTTCGGCCGCCGACCCATAGATCGAGCAAAGCTGTAACATGACCGACAAGAATGGATTGCCTTTGATGTTTTCTCGTCCGAGCCGCCGCCAGATCATCACCGGCATTGGATCGCTCGGCCTGCTGGCTGGCACCGGCGCGCGCACCGCGTTCGGCCAGGCCCGCGTGCAGATCACCGAAGGTAACGTCGCCCCGCTTCCGATTGCGATCCCGGCATTCAACGCAGGCACAGGTTCCGACAACGAGGTCAGCAACGGCGTATCTCAGGTCATCACCAATAATCTCAAGCGCAGCGGCCTGTTCGCGCCGATCGATCCGGCGGCGTTTGTCGAAAAGACGGTCAATATCGATGCGCCGCCGAACTTCCAGAACTGGAAAACCGTCAACGCGCAGGCGCTGGTCACCGGTCGCATGACCCGGCAGGGCGATGGCCGCCTGAAGGCTGAATTCCGGCTGTGGGATGTTGCCACCGGCCAGCAACTCGCCGGCCAGCAATATTTCACCTCGCCGGAATACTGGCGCCGCATCGCGCATATCATTTCGGACCAGATCTACGAACGCCTGACCGGTGAAAAGGGCTATTTCGACAGCCGCATCGTGTTCGTCGACGAGACGGGCGCCAAAGAGCGCCGCGTCAAGCGTCTGGCGCTGATGGATCAGGACGGCGCCAATGTGCGTTATCTCACCCGTGGTGCCGATCTGGTGCTGACGCCGCGCTTCTCGCCGTCGACCCAAGAGATCACCTATATGGAATTCGGCCAGGGCGATCCGCGCGTCTATCTGTTCAATATCGAGACCGGCCAGCGCGAGATTGTCGGCAACTTCCCAGGCATGTCGTTTTCGCCGCGGTTCTCGCCGGATGGCCAGCGCGTCATCATGAGCCTGCAGCAGGGCGGCAATTCCAACCTGTTCGTCATGGACCTGCGCTCGAAATCGACGACGCGCCTCACCGACACGCCGGCAATCGATACTTCGCCGTCCTATTCGCCCGACGGCGCCCGGATCTGCTTCGAAAGCGATCGCGGCGGCAAGCCGCAGATCTATGTCATGGGTGCCACCGGTGGCGGCGCGCAGCGTATCTCGTTCGGCGAAGGTAGCTATTCGACGCCGGTGTGGTCGCCACGCGGTGACTATATCGCCTTTACCAAGCAGGGCGGTGGTCAGTTCTCCATCGGCATCATGAAGCCGGATGGATCGGGCGAGCGCATCCTGACGTCGGGCTACCATAATGAAGGGCCGACCTTTGCCCCGAACGGGCGGGTGGTCATGTTCTTCCGCGAGAGCGGTCCGGGTCCATCGCTGTATTCGGTTGATGTCTCCGGCCGTAACGAACTCAAAGTACCAACCCCCGGCTTCGCGTCAGATCCTGCCTGGTCGCCGCTGCTATCGTAAAAATATTCTTGCGATCAGAGTTCCGGATAGCCGGCGATTGTCGGCTATCTTGGCTCAGTGTGCTGAGTTTACTGGCAGATTTACCGTTTAAATTGAGCTGTAAACAGTTCGCTAACGATGTTCCCTCAGAAAGGCTTCATCAGGTCTCGGTACAAATGTGCGCCTGAATAGGACGCGCTAGGCCCGATGCAGCTCGCGGATCACAGTCGGACGAACAGCAAATCGATGTCGCCGTCGATCTACACGGCGCTCGTCGATTCCCTATTCGAAAATCCCATTCCAATGCTGGCCGGCGCGATCTGTGCCGGATCCGGCGCCGTTATGACGGCTATCAAGACCGGCATCCCCTTGTTGTGGCCGTGCGCCGGCCTGATCATCCTCGTCGGCGCGCTGCGCGCGCTGCAGCTCAGCAGATATGAAAAGCGCGAGACCCCGCTGACGCCGGATGAGGCGGTGCATTGGGAACGCAACTACATGATCGGCGGCTCGCTCTACGCGGCGTCGCTCGGCCTGTGGTGCTGGGTGGTGTTGCTCGGCAGCGACGATCCGGTCGCGCATATGCTCGGTACGGCGGTAACCGTGGCCTATATCGCCGCGGGGGCAGGGCGCACCTACGGACGGCCGAGGATCGCGCAACTGCAGGTCCTGCTCGCCTGCGGCCCTATGGCCACGGCGCTGATCATTCATGGTAATTTTTACTACATCGGCTTCGCGTTCCTGAACCTGCTGTTCTTCATCGGCCTGCGCCGCATCACGTTGCGGCTGCACGAAGTCTATGTGAAGGCGCTGCTGGCCAGCGAACGGGCGGCTTCGATCGCGGGCCAGTTCGACACCGCGCTGAACAACATGCCCAACGGGCTGTGCATGTTCGGTCCGGACGGGCGGCTGGCCGTGCTCAACAATCGCTTCGCCGAAATGATGGAGATCACCGGCAATCTCGCGGTTCGCAGCGGCATCAGCGTGCGCGAGATGGTGTCCCTGTGCGTCAATGCCGGCACGACGTCCGCTGCCAGCGGTATGACCATCGTGGCCGAGATCGAAAGCCTGAAGGCGGCGGAGATCACCACCATCGATCACGCCCATGATGCCGAGCGTGCGCTGTCGTGGAAATTCCAGCCGATGCCCGGGGGGGGCACGGTCGTGCTGCTCGAGGACATCACCGAGCGTCGCAACTCGGAAGCCCGCATCAGCCATATGGCGCGGTTCGACGAACTGACCGGGCTGCCGAACCGGATGAGCTTCCGGAACGAGATCGGCCGCCTGCTCAGGACCGGCGACAAGGCCGCGATGTCGGCACTGCTGTTCGTTGATCTCGACCAGTTCAAGCAGGTCAACGATACGCTCGGCCACCCCTGCGGCGACCAGTTGTTGTGCATGGTGGCCGATCGTCTGCGCGAGATGCTGCGGACGGAAGACTTCGTCGCGCGTTTCGGCGGCGACGAATTCGTCGTGTTCCAGCGTAACGTCAAGGTCAATCACGACGCGGCCGATCTGGCGATGCGCATCGTGGAGCGGCTCAGCGAGCGCTACGAGATCAACAATCATCAGGTCGAGATCGGCGCCAGTATCGGGATCGCCATGACCGAGCCCGATGTGAGCGCCGATCATCTGCTCAAGAATGCAGATATGGCCCTATACCGCGCCAAGGCCGCCGGCCGCGGCACCTTTTGCTTCTTCCGTGACGAGATGGCGCAAACCGTCGAAGCGCGCCGCGTGCTCGAACTCGATTTGCGCAAGGCGCTCGCGGATGAGGAGTTCGAGATCTACTATCAGCCGCTGGTCAACCTGAAGTCCGGCCGCATTTCCACCTGCGAAGCGCTGCTGCGCTGGAATCATCCGGTCCGCGGCCGGGTGTCACCGGCGGACATCATCCCGATTGCGGAAGATATGGGCCTGATCGTCGATCTGGGCCGCTGGATCCTGCGCAAGGCCTGCATCGAATGCACCAAGTGGCCGGAGCAAGTCAGTGTCGCCGTGAACTTCTCGTCGCAGCAATTTCACCAGCGCGACGTGCTGAGCGAAGTGCGTTATGCGCTTGAAATCTCCGGCCTGCCGGCCAATCGGCTTGAGATCGAGATCACCGAGTCGTCATTGCTGCGCAACACGCAGTGGACCCACGATGCGTTGTCTCAACTGCACGCCGCCGGATGTCGGATATCGCTCGATGATTTCGGCACCGGTTATTCGAGCCTCAGCTATCTGCA
>SDZE01000026.1 GCA_004173095.1 Bradyrhizobiaceae bacterium | reverse complement strand
ACCGATCGCACCAAGATCGTGGCCATTACGCAGATGTCGAATGCGCTCGGCACGCTGGTGCCTGTCAAGGAAGTCACGGCCATTGCCCATGCGCGTGGCATTCCGGTGCTGGTGGACGGCAGCCAGGCGGCCGTGCATGGCGTGATCGACGTGCAGGACATCGATTGCGACTTCTACGTCTTCACCGGCCACAAGCTGTATGGGCCGACTGGCATCGGCGTGCTGTATGGCAAGCATGAGCGGCTGGTGGCGATGCGGCCCTATGCCGGCGGCGGCGAGATGATCCGCGACGTGGCACAGGACTGGGTCACCTATGGCGACCCGCCGCACAAATTCGAGGCCGGCACGCCGGCGATCGTCGAGGCGATCGGGCTCGGTGCCGCCATCGATTACGTCAATTCCGTCGGTCGCGAGCGCATCGCCGCGCATGAGCATGATCTGCTGACCTATGCAGATGGCAAACTGCGCGAGATCAACGCGCTGCGCATCATCGGCTCGGCCAAGAACAAGGGCCCGGTGATCTCGTTCGAGATGCAGGGCGCGCATCCGCATGACATCGCTACCGTGATCGACCGCCAGGGCATCGCAGTGCGCGCGGGCACCCATTGCGTGATGCCGCTTCTGGAGCGATTCAACGTGACGGCCACCTGCCGCGCGTCGTTCGGCATGTATAATACCCGCGAGGAAATCGATCATCTCGCGCAGGCGCTGATCAAGGCACGGGAGCTTTTCGCATGAGTGAGACCGCAGTCGCCAACACGCCGGATGCCGCCGAGCAGAAGGGTGCGCAGATGCAGACCGTCTCGGCACTCGATGCCGCCGAGACCGAGCGCCTCGGCACCGAAATTGTCGCGGCATTGAAGACGGTGTTCGACCCGGAAATCCCGGCCGATATCTACGAGCTCGGCCTGATCTACAAGGTCGATATCAAGGATGATCGCGGCGTCGACATCGAGATGACGCTGACCACGCCGAATTGTCCGGCTGCCGAAGAATTGCCGACCATGGTTGAGAATGCCGTGGCCAGCGTGCCCGGCGTCGGCATCGTCAAGGTCAATATCGTCTGGGAGCCGACCTGGACTCCAGATCGGATGACCGACGAAGCGCGACTCGTCCTGAATATGTGGTGAGCTTGCGTTGAACTTCATTCGCCGTTGGCGGCCTTGAACCGCCCAAGGGACTGAACACATGACTGACATGACACCGACCACCCCAGCTGCTGCTGCCTCCACTAAGCCGAAGCCGCGCCCGCGTCCGCAGGTGATGCGCCTGACCGACGCCGCCGCGGCACGCGTGCTCGAACTGACGCAGCGCGCCGATTCCGAAATCATCGGCCTGCGCGTCGGCATCAAGAACGGCGGCTGCGCCGGACAGTCCTACACTGTCGAATACGCCCATGACGTGAAGCCGACCGACGAGATCGTCGAGGACAAGGGCGTCAAGATCCTGGTCGATCCCAAGGCCGTGCTGTTCCTGCTCGGCACCGAGATGGATTACAAGACCGACAAGATGCAGGCGCAGTTCGTGTTCAACAATCCGAACCAGATCTCGGCCTGTGGCTGTGGTGAGTCGGTGCAATTGCAGCCAGCGAAGCTGGATTGATTGCTGGATGTAGGGTGGGCAACGCGTAGCGTGCCCACCATCGAGATAATGCGGCAGCGGTGGTGGGCACGCTACGCTTTGCCCACCCTACAAGTTCCTAAGAACATCAAATCCGACATCCCTGGACTTGACCCGGGATCCCATTCTTGACCGGTTGCAGAGCTTCGCCGCTGCGCAAACCGCGCGGCGTCTTCACGCCACCTGGAACGTGATCTCCGACTGATATTCCGGATCGACTTCGCAGATCACGCGGTTGCGGCCATTGCGTTTGGCGGCGTAGAGGCAGGCGTCAGCGCGTCCGATCAGACTGTCCATGTCGTCGCCATGGGTTAGCATCGCCACGCCGACCGAGATGGTGACTCGGCCGAGAATTTCACCGGTGGATTTCTTCTTCAGCTCTTTCGACATCACGGCACGACGGATGTGGTCGGCCACCGTCAGCGCCTGGCGCAGCGGCGTGTTCGGCAGCACCACGGCAAATTCCTCACCGCCGTAGCGCGCGGTGATGTCCTGACCCTTGATGGTTTGCTTGAGCGACATGCCGACCAGGCGCAGCACCTGGTCGCCGGTGAGGTGTCCGTAATTGTCGTTGAACGACTTGAAGTGATCGATATCCAGCATCAGCAGCGACAGTGGTTCGCCGCGCTTCTGCGCGGTCTCGATCGCGGTCACCAGGGCGCGGTCGAAATATTTGCGATTGCCGAGCGCGGTGAGGGGGTCCGTTAGGCTCTCGGCCCGGATCGCCTCGAGGCTCTGTTGCAGCACGCTGACTTCGCTGCGCGAGAACAGCAGCCGGGCTTCCAGCGCCTTGTTGGTGTCGTGCACCTCGCGCGTCGTTTTGATGAGGTTCTCGATAATCGTCTTGATCGCGCTCGGATTGTGCGCGCCGGCCAGTTGCTTGCCGGCGCCGGCGAGGCTGGCGTTGAAATCGACGGTGACGTTGAGCGCATCATTGATCAGCGTCATCACGTCGTCGATCTCGCCGATGACCCGGGCGCCGACGTGGTCGATGCGATCGGTGACGCGGGTCTGCGACAGATAGCTGTCATGGATCTGGTCGAGATCGGCATCGCTGAGACGGCCGTTGCGGGCCAGCGTCTCGTTGATCACCCGGTTCAGTGCCGGATTGTAGCCGGTCGCATAGACGTACCAGATCTCGTAGTTGCGCGGGACAGCCCGATGACGCAGCGAGCGAATTTGCCCGAGCGCGATGTCGGCGAACGCTAATGTACGTTCGAGGTCGTCGAGGCCTGCGGTCACGAGCGGTGTCCCCAAGCGGCGCGTCAATGCGCCGCCCTCACTTGCGAAATATCAAAAAATATTGTCGCGACCGTAGGGGAAGATCGTGAATTCTTGGTTAAGGAACTCGGAACATGCTACCTACGCGCGCACGCGCACCGGCCGCAGCAGGAATGCGGGCAGGTGCGAATGATCGCCCGGCTCGGCATCCTCGTCCCGACGCGAGCGTGGCGCCGGAGCGCGCCCGATCGACGGCGGCAACGCCGCGGGGGATGCGGCGACCGGCTGCGTGTTACGGTCATCGCTCGGGCGACGATCGCGCTCGCGGCGGGGTTTGCGCTCGCGCGGCGCTTCGGTATCCGGCGGCAGTGCTTCAGCGGCCACGGGGGCACGCGTCGCGCGTTCGGGACGGACTTCACGTTCGGGACGCGCCTCACGCTCGGGGCGGGGGGCACGATCCGGACGCGGCTCGCGCTCACGGCGGCCGTCGCGACGACCGCGCGGTGCGTCGGCATTGGCTTCACGATTGCCGGTGCGGCGGCGGTTCGAGCGCGGCGCCTCAGCCGCGTCATCGGATGCCGCTTCCGCTGGCATGGCGTCGAGAGCGGCGCTTTCGTGCTTGGCGATGGTGGTGCCGATCAGCTTCTCGATCGCGACGATGGACTTCTGGTCCGACGGCGACACCAGCGATATCGCGGCACCGGTGCGACCGGCGCGGCCGGTACGGCCGATGCGGTGCACATAATCGTCGGGGTGATGCGGGACGTCGAAATTGAAGACGTGGCTGACCGCGGGGATATCGAGGCCGCGGGCGGCGACATCGGAGGCGACCAACAGCGGCAGCTCACCCTTGCGGAATTGATCCAGTGCGGCGAGGCGGGCGGATTGCTCCATGTCGCCATGCAGCGCGCCGACGGCGAAGCCGTGCTTCTGCAGCGATTTAGCCAGCGTCGCCACTTCGCGCTTGCGGTTGCAGAAAATGATCGCGTTCTTGAGATCGACCGCCTCGCGCAGCAGGGTGCGCAGCACGTCGCGCTTCTGCCAGTCCTCGCGGGACACGGCGACTTGCGACTGGGTGATGGTGGCGGCAGCGGTCGCCGGCTTGGCGACTTCGATCTTCACCGGATTGTGCAGGAAGGTTTCGGTGATGCGGCGAATTTCCGGCGGCATCGTCGCCGTAAAGAAGAGCGTCTGGCGGGTGAACGGCACCAGCTTGCAGATACGCTCGATGTCCGGGATGAAGCCCATGTCGAGCATGCGGTCGGCTTCGTCGATCACCAGCAATTCGACGCCCGTGAGAAGAAGCCCGCCGCGCTCGGTGTGGTCGAGCAGGCGGCCCGGGGTGGCGATCAGAACATCGACGCCGCGCGTCAGTTTCAGGTCCTGGTCGCCGAATGAGACGCCGCCGATCAGCAAGGCGACGTTGAGCTTTTGGCCGGCGCCGTATTTGTCGAACTGCTCTTTCACCTGCGCCGCCAATTCGCGGGTCGGTTCGAGGATCAGCGTGCGCGGCATGCGGGCGCGGGCGCGGCCTTTCTCGAGCACGGTGAGCATCGGCAGCACGAAGGCTGCGGTCTTGCCGGTGCCGGTCTGGGCGATGCCGAGCACGTCCTTGCGTGCCAGAACATGGGGAATCGCCTGTTCCTGAATGGGGGTCGGGGTGGTGTAGCCGGCTGCCGTGACGGCGGCTTGAACCTTGTCGGACAGGCCGAGATTGGAAAAGGACATTGAGCCTCTGTTATGGGGTCATGATGCCATCGGATAACGGGATATCGCTCATCGATGCCGTATCGAGATCATGCCTCTGGTCGAAACCGCCGCTTGGATTCTCAGAAAAAGCCATCACGCCTACCCCCGGAGCGGCACGCAAACATGCACGGAGATCGCTGGGCGCTGACAGGCGGCTTAATCGAGGTATCGCGTTTCGATACCGGGCCGCTTCGAGCCGGAACATAGGCCCGAATCCCCCAAAGTCAATGCAGCCGGCCCCGGAGCCGTCCAAAAAGCCTCATGTTTTCGGCAAAACCGGCCCCAGAAATGGGCAAAACCGTCTTTGCGCGAGGTCCGGAGGGTCCAAGCCTTGTCCGACCGCTTTAGCGACCCGCTCGCCAGCGACTAACCGTGGATGGCTACTTGCCGTAAGTGCCGAGCAACTGACCGAGATTCTGCATCACGAATGCATTGGCGCGCAGGTGCACTTCGCGGCCGTTCTGCAGCCGGACGTCGATCTCATAGGTGGCGGGATCGATCTGTCGCAGGCCGATCACCTGGGCAATCTCCAGCATCTCTGGTGAGGTCGCTGCCGGCTTGGCGGCGCTTTTCTTGGCAGGGGCGGGCTTGGTGGCGCGTGGTGCCGGCGCTGCAGCCGCGGGAGCGGTGGCCGGCGCGGGGCTTTGAGCATAGGCAAAGGTCGGGACGATCAAGGCAGTTGCGAGAACGAGAAATTTCACGCCGGTCTCCTGAAGCAGCAAGCAGATTCGGCGCTGCGTATCGCAGATTGCGGCGGGATTTATGGCGGACGTGCCAAACCGACGTCGTGCCGCCGTTGCGGTTGATCTCGCTGGCGATGCGGGACAGATTGCGCCGCGCTGCGATGACTGCGATTGAACCGGCTGCAGTCTGGCCCCGACCAACGGGCACAATCGCGCGGTGGGATCGCCGGAGAACTGGGAATGCAGGCATGAATGCGACGATGAAACGGCTCGTGATCGCCATCGGTGCATGGCTGAGCATTGCCGCATCGGTGCTGCCGGCATCGGCCGAGAAGCGCGTCGCTCTGGTGGTCGGCAATGACAATTATCGCAACGTCTCGAAGCTGCAAAAGGCGGTCAACGATGCGCGCGCCATGGGCGAGGTGCTGAAGAAACTCGGCTTCGAGGTGATGGTCGCCGAGAACCAGACGCGACAGGCGTTCAGTCAGGCGCTGCTGGCGTTCGAGACGTCGCTGAACAAAGGCGACACCGCGTTCTTCTTTTTTGCCGGTCACGGTTTCGAAATCACCGGCCAGAACTATCTGTTGCCGACCGACGTGCCTGCCGCCACTGCCGGTCAGGAAGAACTGGTGCGGGACAGCGCCGTGCTGGCCGACCGCATCGTGGATCGGCTGCAGAACAAGGGCGTGCGCAGTGCCATCCTGGTGTTCGACGCCTGTCGCAACAACCCGTTCGAGCGCGCCGGCACGCGCTCGCTCGCAGGCGGCGCCGGTCTCGCGCCGATGGTGCAATTGCCCGAGGGCGTGTTCTCGATCTTCTCGGCGGGGCCGCGACAGACCGCGCTCGATCGCCTGTCCAATAACGACACTGACCCGAATTCGGTATTCACCCGCACCTTTATCAAGGAATTGCAGGAGCCATCCCTCAATCTGGTGCAGATTGCGCAGCGCACCCGCCGCACCGTCAGCGAACTCGCCGATACCGTGAAGCACCGGCAGGTGCCGGTCTATTTCGACCAGATGGTGGATGACGTTTTCCTTAACGGGCAGGCCAAGTCGAATGAGCCGGTGCAGGCGACCACGGTGCCGACCGCGCAACTACCGAAGGTCGCGGCGTTGCCGCCGGTCAACACCTCGCCATTGCCAACACCGGACAATCCCAACGCGCCGATCGCCAGCTTCTCTCGACATAATGGCGGCTGGACGGTGGTGTTCTCGATCGTCGATCCCGCGCTCGGCATTTCCTGGCGCAAGGGCGAGAGCGGCGATTTCCGCGAGACCGGTTTCATGGATACGCTGGATCCGCGCACCCGCAAGCGGCTGCCGAATCCGTCGATCCAGCTCAATGCCGACGAGCCGGCCACGACCTTGCAGGTGCGCTACATTGATATCACCGGCGAGATGCAGGGCCCGTTTCCGATCCGCTTCGACCCGGAGGCGGCACTGGTGCGCGACCAGCGCAAAATTCTCGACATGACCGCGTCGAATTGGCTGGAATTCGGCGGCTCCAACGGATTGCTGTATTACACGCATCTGATCTCGTATCGCTGTGCGATCCGCGAGGTGAAGCTCGGTTTCGATACGTCGGTGCCTGATCAAATTCTGAAGCTGCCGCCCTGCAATCAGCGCGATCCGATGGCGGTGCCGAGCAACGCGCCGATCTACATGAAAGTGCCGGGCGGCGCGCGCACGGTGTCGGTGGAATTGCAATTCCGCGACGGCAGCGTTTCGGAGATCAGGACGTTCCGGAAATGAGCGATGTCGAGGTAATCGCAGAGCTCGAAGAGCGACGCCGCCAGGCGATGTTACGGTCTGACGTTCCTGAACTCGAAGAGCTTTTTGCTGATCAGCTCGCCTACACGCATTCGAATGCAGAAGTCGATTCCTTCGAGACTTATGTCGCCAAGCTCGACAACCATTACTATCGCTATCACGCGCTTGAGTTCCTAGATCAGGATATCCGTATCGTCGGCGATGCGGCACTTGTGATCGGTCGTATGACTGGTGAGGTATCGATCGCCGGGAGGCCGCGAAAGCTCGATAGCCGTACCAGCGTCGTCTGGATCCGCAGCAACGGCCGTTGGCGGATGCTGACATTCCAAAGCACGCCGATCCCGGTGCCATAGCCGGCGCGAGGCTAGTTCGTCGTAACTGACGTTGCGCTGAACCGTCAGCTGGGTGACGAATTCTGCAAGGCCCAGTCCGCCACCTGCCAGCGCAATTGTCCACGATCGGAGACAATACGACCCAGACCCGGAAAGGGCATATGGGTCGCTGCGATCAACGCACCGTCAGCGGCGGCTTGCGCAAAGAAGCGGTCCCGCATCGCCTTTGCCGCTGGTCGGTCCTGCTCGAACAGGAAGCCGACATCTGTTGCCATTGGATGGATGACCGGAAAGACCATGTCGGAGACCATGATCAGGCTCTGACCCGCATCTGCGATCCGTACGCCGATATGACCGGGCGTATGACCCGTCAGATCGACGATGGAGATGCCGCGTACAATATCGCGCTCGCCGTCGATCGCCTGCAGCCGCGGATACAGGCGAACCACTTCGCTAGCCATCTGGAAGCTAGGTTGAAGATAGTCGGCGGCGCCGGCGCGCTTGGCGGGATCGGTCCAATATACGACGTCGCGTCGATCGACATACAGTTCGGCCTTCGGGAAGTTGTTGAGGCCACCGGCGATCAGCCCGCCCATATGGTCTTGATGCATATGCGTCACGATTACCGCGTCGATCTGATCGCGGCGGACGCCGAGGGTAGTCATTGCCTGAGGCAGCGCGCCTGTTTGCCCGATCGAGCCCGCTGGCCCGGTATCAATCAGAATCCGGCGCTCGCCGTCTTCGATGAGATACTGATTGAAGACGAAACGGACACCGCTGGGCCGTGCCACGTACTGGGCAACGGCGGCCTGTTCGACTTGGGCGGCGGTACGACCTGGAAAATACGTATAGGGCATATCCGCATAGCCATCGGTCATAGCCGTCACCGTGAAGCGTCCGATCCGGATTTGCGCAAACGGCGTTACGGTACTTCTGGCGGTCGTCGCGGTGCTTTGAGCAATGGCCCGCTCGGACAGCATGCTGCTGCCAAGCAGCGCGACACCACCGCCGACCAGAGCACGACGGGACAAATCAATCATGACCAACCTTCCTGATTACGAGACGATTAGAGCGCGCTCTGCGCGGCTTTCGACCTCCAACAACCTAGAGCCATGGTCTAAAAAACGGTATCCTGGGGTTGCAAGAGTGTTCCTCTCAAGATACGGAAGGTATAATGGACCGCTTCGAGGCTATGTCGGTGTTGCTGGCGGTGGTCGAGGCTGGCAGCCTATCGGCCGGCGCCCGCCAGCTCCGTGCACCACTCGCCACGGTCAGCCGCAAAGTCGCAGAACTCGAGCAACATCTCGGCACCAAATTGCTGATCCGTACCAGCCGTCGGCTGACGCTCACCGATGCCGGCCGCGCTTATGTCGCCGTCTCCCGACGGATCATCGGGCAGTTGGAGCAGGCTGAGCGAGAGGCCGCCGGGGAATACAAGTCGCCGCGCGGGGTGCTTCACGTCACCGCCCCCGTGGCATTCGGCGAGCGCCATCTCATGCCCATCGTGCTGCCCTTCCTGGCCGCGCAGCCCGACATCACCTTGCGGCTGCTGCTCGCCGATAAGCAGATCGACTTGGTGAGTGAACATGTCGATCTCGCTTTGCGTATCGGGCATTTGCAGGACAACGCGCTGATTGCGACGCGGGTCGGCATGGTGCACCGTGTCATCTGTGCCAGCCCTGCTTATCTGGCCCGGCTTGGCGTACCGCGGGTGCCGGCTGACCTTGCGCAGCATGACGGGATTGCTTTCCACGGCTTCGCCACGTCGCCCGAATGGCGGTATCGACGCGATACGGCGGCCTTTGCCGTGGAGCCGCGCTCAAAACTGTCCGTGAATACGACAGATGCAGCCATTCAGGCTGCGTTGGCCGGCATCGGCATCATCCGGGTGCTCTGCTATCAGGTGGCGGATGAGTTGAAATCCGGGCGGCTGCAGGTGCTGCTGTCGGAATTCGCGCCGGAGCCACTGCCGGTCAGCCTGGTCTATCCTGATGTCGGATTGCAGCCGTTGAAAGTCCGGTGTTTCCTGGATTGGGCGATACCGCGGCTGCGCGCCGATCTGGGGCAACTGCAGGCCGATTGGGTTATCAGAGAAACGGCGAGCGCAAGAGTCCTCTAATCTTTCGACCATCGCCTTCACAGCGACGAAGCATTTCCGCTCTCGTGAGTCTTCTGGATTGCTTCGCTCAGCTGATTTCTCTGTGGTGTTTAGCAGGCTGGCGATGACCGGCTAAGGGAGCGGAGGATGTCGGACGAGGACAGGCACCAGGCTGAGACCGCGCGGCATATCACCACGCGCTGCTGCATTGTCGGCGGGGGGCCGGCGGGCATGATGCTCGGCTATCTGCTCGGCCGCGCCGGCGTCGAGACAATCGTGCTGGAAAAACATGCGGACTTCTTCCGCGATTTTCGTGGCGACACCGTGCATCCATCGACGCTGCAGGTGATGGATGAACTCGGCCTGATCGACGAC
>SDZE01000448.1 GCA_004173095.1 Bradyrhizobiaceae bacterium | reverse complement strand
GGACGCCGACCTCTCCCCGCAAGCGGGGCGAGGTTCAAAGAAGAGCGTTGCGCAAATCCCACAGCGCTGCAGCCTTCCACACCCCGAACGCCGCAATCCGTTGACACCTCGTCCCCCGTCGCGCGATGTTACATTATAACATCGGCATTGGCTGACCGCTCAGCCGCCGGTGTCGGGGCGGCCTGTCGGCATGAAGTGGTTTCGCGATCATATCCGCAATGGAGCAAAGCTGGCGCTGTTCGCGCTGGCGGTGCAGATCGTGCTGTCGCTCGGCCATCTGCATCTCGACGACGTCCATGCCGCGCCGTCGGGATCGACGATCCAGACCGTGCAGACCTCGTCCAGCCCGGACGCCGATCATCAGCAGCACCGCGTCGGCGTCCCCTGCGATGTGTGTGCGGTCATGGCGATGGCCGGCCAAGCGCTGGTCGCGGCGCCGGCGATCCTGCTGCTGCCGGAGGCCGCCGAGATCGCCTTCGCGGCTATCAAGGCCGAGTTCGATCATCTCGATGCCATTAGCGGCGCGCCGCAGCCCCGCGGTCCACCTTCCATCTGACTTCACCTGTGACCAACGCGGCCCGGATTCCGTCCGTACCGCATCCCCCATGTGAATTTCGCATCACCGCGATCATCGGCTTCAGCGCAACGACGCGCGGCCGGTGAAGTCAGGACCATCTCATGCCCCTCTCGTTCAAGCGCGCGCTCCTGCTCGGCTCCACCGCCGTGATCGGATGCGGCGGCCTTCCCTCTGTCGCCGCCGCGCAGACGCAGCTTCCCGCGGTGGAAGTGACCGCGCCAAGCCCGATCGTGCGCCGCAAGCCGGCCGCCCATCCGCAGGGCCACACCCATGTCACCCGCACGGCGCCGAACCGCACCCAGGGGGTGCCGGTGGAAGCCGAGCCCCCCGTTGCATCGGCGCCGCCGCAAGGCGTGCTGCCCATCGTCACCGACCAGTTCGCCACCGTCACCGTGGTGCCGAGTGACGAGATCCGTCGCTCCGGCGCCAACACGCTCGGCGATCTGCTCGCCAACAAGCCGGGCATTACCGGCTCGGGCTATGCACCCGGCGGCTCCAGCCGGCCGATCATCCGCGGCCTCGACGTCAATCGCGTCGGCATCGTCGAGAACGGCATCGGCAGCAATGGTGCCTCGGATCTCGGTGAAGACCATTTCGTGCCGGTGGATCCGTTCGCCGCCAACCAGATCGAGGTCATTCGCGGCCCGGCGACGTTGCGCTACGGCTCGCAATCGATCGGCGGCGTCGTCTCCGCCTCCAACAACCGCATCCCCGACGCATTGCCGAACTGCGCCGTCGCAGCGCCGTTCCAGAGCTACGGCCTGCCGGCGAAAGCCCCGGTGGCAGGGCTGGCTGCCCCCGGCTGCATGAATGCCGAGGTGCGCAGCTCGATCAGTTCGGTCGATCGCGGCGTCGATGGCGGCATCCTGCTCGATGCCGGCGGCGGCAACGTCGCTGTCCATGCCGACGTCTATGGCCGCAGGGCCGGCGACTACAATGTGCCGAGCTACCCCTATGCCGATCCCGGCCTCGCCTTCAACGGCCGGCAGCCGAACTCGTCGAACCAGTCGTCGGGTGCATCGGTTGGCGGCTCGTATTTCTTCGACGGCGGTTATATCGGCGCCGCGATCACGCATAACGACACCACCTACCGCATCCCCGGCGTCGAGGGAGCGCAGGTCGGCACCCGCATCAGGGGCGAGCAGACCAAGCTCACCGTGAAGGGCGAGTATCGTCCGGACTCGGCGGCCATCGATGCCGTCCGTTTCTGGATCGGCGCGACTGATTATCGGCATAACGAGATCGGCCGGGCCGATGCCGCGGACGCGACGTCCGACGGCGTGCGCCAGACATTCACCAACAAGGAGCAGGAAGGCCGGCTCGAAGTGCAGTTGATGCCCTTCAACGTCCGCTTTGCAACGGTGACGTCAGCCCTCGGTCTGCAGGTCAATCATCAGGAACTGACAGCGCCGAGCCCCGATGATCCCGGCAGCCCGCTCAATGGGCTGTGGGATCCGAATCGCAACACCCGCGTCGCCGGCTACAGTTTCAACGAATTCAAGTTCACCGACAGTACGCGCGCCCAGATCGCCGGCCGCATCGAGCATGTGGCCCTGTCAGGCACGACGCCGTCGCTGATCCCCGATCTGTTCGATCTCAACGCGGATCCCGGCGCGATCGGCCCGGCGGTGGGTCGTAACCTCACCTTCACGCCGAAGAGCGGCAGCATCGGCCTGATCCAGGATCTGCCCTGGTATGGCCTCTCCGCCAGCATCACCGCGCAATATACCGAGCGTGCGCCGAAGCCGGCCGAGCTGTTTTCGCGCGGCGGCCATGACGCCACCGAAACCTTCGATATCGGCAATCCCAATCTCGGCATCGAGACGGCGAAGTCGATCGAGCTAGGCCTGCGCCGTGCGGCGGGGCCGGTGCGGTTCGAACTCACCGGCTATTACACGCAGTATAGCGGCTTCATCTATCGTCGCCTCACCGGCAACAATTGCGGCGACGGCGTCTGCGCCGCCGATCCGACGCTGGAGCTGAACCAGGCGATCTATTCGCAGCGTGATGCGACGTTCCGCGGCGGCGAATTCCAGACCCAGATCGACGTGGCGCAGATGTGGGCCGGCACCTTCGGCGTCGAAGGCCAGGCCGACGTGGTGCGGGCGACCTTCGCCGACGGCAGCAACGTGCCGCGCATCCCGCCGGTGCGGGCCGGCGGCGGCGTGTTCTGGCGCGATGCGAACTGGTTCGCGCGCATCAACATGCTGCATGCCTTCGCGCAGAACGACATCGCCGATGTCGCGGAGACGCCGACCAATGGCTACAACCTGCTCAAGGCCGAGCTGAGCTACAGGACGCTGCTCGATCCGCGCATTTATGGCGCCAAGGAGATGACGGTCGGCGTGGTCGGCAACAACCTGCTCAACGAGAACATCCGCTACGCCACCGCCTACAACAAGGACAACGTGCTGCAGCCCGGATTGAATGTGCGGGCCTTTGCGAGCGTGAAGTTCTGAGGCTTTGCACGCAGCTTCGGCCACGACGCTCAACACCTCTCCCCACCGGGGAGAGGTCGAAATTGCAGCGAAGCGGAAATTTCGGGTGAGGGGGCGCCCCAAGCTGGGTCTGAGTGAAGTCCCCTCACCCGGATTGCTGCGCTATCCGACCTCTCCCCGGCGGGGAGAGGTGAAGCAAGCACCGAGGGAGACTATTACGTCGCCGCGGTCCAGTCCGGGCGCACGGCGCCGGCGAGTCCGTCCGCGGCACCGTCGACGAGCTCGAGCACCAGCAGGCGCCTCTGGTCCACCGGGCCGGGCATCGTCACCTGCCCCTTCGGAATCATCTTGAAACCGACCCGGCTGTAATAGGGCTCATCGCCCACCAGCACGATCAGGCGATGCCCCTTGGCGCGGGCATCGTGGATCGCGCGGTCGAGCAGCTTGCGGCCGACGCCGCGGCTGCGGAAGGGCGGCTCGACGGTGAGCGGCCCCAGCAGCAGCGCGGGCGTATCGCCGACGCAGATCGGCAATTGTCGGATCGAGCCCACCAGCAGCGTGCCGATCCGCGCCGTGAACGACAGGTCGAGCAGATGGCTCACATGCTCGCGCAGCCGATAGGCGGACAGCACGAAGCGGCCGGGGCCAAAGGTGCGGGCCACCAGCCGTTCGATCGGCTGGGCATCATTGGCGGTTTCCGCCGCGATAATCAGGTCGAGGTCACTCATGTCGGCCCGCGAGATAGCATCTGGCAGCCGCGCGGTCCATCACCGGCTCCATCGAAGCGCGCCGATCGTGGCCTGGCCGACAGGGGCCGGCCTATCGGGATTTGGTCCGCCAGGTGGGGATCACGGGCTTGCCGTCAAACACCTCCGCCAGCCGCTGCTGCGTGCCTTCGGTGGTGGACGGCGGCAGTGCATCCCGCGCGAAGAAGCCCGTCTCGGCGATCTCGTTGTTCGGTTCCGGCAGCCGGTCCTGCTGAAAGGCGCGGACCACATAGACCGCGACATGATCGCGAATCGAGACATGATCGTTGAGAAACACCCCGTGCAGCACCGGCTCGCCGGTCAGCACGATCCGTCCCTCCTCGCGCAGCTCCATCTCCAGCGCCTCGCGAAATGTCTGGCCGACCTCGACACCGCCACCGGGCAGATACCAGCCGCTGACATAGGTATGCCGGACCAGAAACACCCGCCCGGCATGGTCGACCACCACCGCGCGCACGCCCAGCGTCATCCCGCGGGCCAGGCGGAAATACAGATGCACGCCTTTGCGCAAGGCAGGCTCGAGCCGCTGACGAAGGGTGGGCGCGATCATGGCAGTCATCCTCATCGGGGCACGCAGCTTCGTCCTTGCGTCGTCGCGGCCACCTTGCCAAAACCCGGCGGGGTTTCACAACCGTATGTTCAGCGACTGCTTGGCCATCCATGACTGTATTCACGCTCGCGCATCTGTCCGACCCGCATGTGCCGCCGATGCCCGAGCCGCAGTGGCGCGAATTGCTGAGCCAGCGCGTGCTCGGCTACGTCAACTGGAAGCGCAATCGACATCGCTACCATCGCCGCGACATGCTCGACGTCCTCGTCGCCGACATGCAGGCACAGCAGCCGGATCACATCGCCATCACCGGCGATCTGGTCAATCTGGCGCTCGCCGCCGAATTTCCGCGCGCCCGGCGCTGGATCGAGGTGGTGGGCCAACCCGCCGACGTCTCGCTGGTGCCCGGCAATCACGACGCCTATGTGCGCGGCGCCCTGGACACCTTCGTCGCAACCTTCGGCGACTACATGCGCAGCGACGATGCCGCAGCGCAGGGGTTTCCGTATCTGCGCATCCGCGAACCCGTCGCCTTGGTCGGCGTCTCGTCGGGCGTGCCGACGGCGCCGTTCATGGCAACCGGCTGGCTCGGCGATGCGCAATTCGAGGCGCTTGATCGCCTGCTTGCAAGCCTTGCCGATACGCATCTGTTTCGCGTGCTGCTGATCCACCATCCGCTGCGCTCCGAAAAGTGGATGAAGCGACTGACCGATTCCGACGCGCTGCAGGGCCTGTTGAAGCGGCATGGCGTCGAATTGATCCTGCAAGGCCACGACCACATCCACTCGACCATGTGGTTCGAAGGCCCGCAGCGCCGCATCCCTGCGATCGGCGTGCCATCGGCCTCATCGCTGGCGCATGGCCACAAGCCGGCGGCGGCCTATAATCTGTTCGCTATTGCGCGCGACGGCGAACGCTGGCGCTGCGAACACACGGTGCGCGGATTTGGCGACGGCGACATGGTGCATGAATTGAAGCGGACGCTGCTGGTGTGACGCGGCCTTTAATGCCCGCGGGTCGCCACCAGCCATGCGATGACAAACAAACCGATCGCGCCGACCAGCACACCACCGGCGAACGGCCAGAACCAGCCGCGCTGTTTCGCCACCGGCGCCGGCACCGACTCAGCCTGAGGGACGGATACCGTCGTCAGCGCGTGCTCGCGCTCCACCATCCGCCGCGCGATGTAATCGGTGATGGCCTTGACCATGGTCGGAACGTCGTGGGATTCCGCCAGCACCTTGCGGCCGAAGCGGCTGTCCTGCACAAGGCGATAGCTGCGCTTGTCGCGCCCCATCACCACATGGGCGATCATGTCGACCCACAGCCGCGGCGTGTCGCCATGGCTCATGCCGCGGTCGAACAGATCGATCTCGTGCGGGATTTCGCCAAACAGCGAATCGAGCGCTTCGTTGAGGATTTCGAGCCGGGCCACCTCGGCATCGCGCAAATCGACGACCACACCGGTCCGATCGGCCGCCTCGATGCGGGCCTGGCGCAGGGCATCACGGAGCCGCTTCGGTTGAACGTCATTGGCGGCGCTGCTGGTCCCATTCGCCACAACCATCTGAACTCCGCCTCAACACTGCCCCAACCGGGTATCGCAACCTATCAGTAACGATAAGCCTCGAAAAGCACGTTTGTTTCCAGAGGTTTGCGCCATACACAGCTATGGCCCCATCCGGGCATGCCGGATGAGGCCATCGCGTCAATTGGGCGTTTCCGCCGTGTCAGGCCTGCGGCGGCTCTGTGGCCGTTCAGCAGTCAGACCCAGCAGTAAGACATGGCGTGTGCGGTCAGGCGACCTGGCGGCTCGGTTCTTCGACGATGGAGAAACGGACGCCGGCGCGATGACGGTTCTCTTCCGACACCGACTTCCAGGCTTCCTCGGCCTGCTTGCGGGTCTTGAACGGTCCCTGCACCTGGGCAGAGCCTTCGACCAGCTTGTGAAAATTCATCGAGCCGAATTCACCGCCGATGACCCAGAAATTGCTGCCCTGTGACATAACCATCTCCTTGCGAGCTTAACTTTCGTGACATGCGAACCAGTCACCATGCGAGGAGATAACGATAATCTGGCCAAAATCGCCAGATGGCTTGTGTTTGAATGGTGATGCAATGTAACATCACAACTTGTCACAAATGTCATAATGTCACGATTGTAAAATGGCCGCCGATACCAACAAAAAACTGTTCGTGGGGCCCCGGTTTCGCCGGATCCGGCAGCAACTGGGCCTGTCACAGACCCAGATGGCCGAGGGGCTCGGCATTTCGCCAAGTTACATCAACCTGATCGAGCGCAACCAGCGCCCGGTGACGGCGCAGCTGCTGCTGCGACTGGCGGAAACCTACGATCTCGATCTGCGCGATCTCGCCACCGCCGATGAGGATCGCTTCTTCGCGGAGCTCAACGAGATTTTTTCCGATCCGCTGTTTCGCCAGATCGAACTGCCCAAACAGGAATTGCGCGACCTCGCCGAGCTGTGTCCCGGCGTCACCCATTCGCTGCAGCGACTCTATGCGGCCTACACCGAAGCGCGGCGCGGCGAGACGATGGTGGCCGCGCAGATCGCCGATCGCAACGATGGCGGTCACTACGAGGCCAATCCGATCGAGCGCGTGCGCGATCTGATCGAGGCCAATCGCAACTACTTTCCGGAGCTGGAAACCGCCGCGGAAAATCTGCGCGACGAACTCAACGTGCCGTCGCAGGATCTGTTTACCGCGCTCAGCGAACGGTTGCGTGAGAAATATTCCATCGTCACGCGCATCATGCCCGTGGATGTGATGCGCGACACGTTGCGGCGATTCGACCGGCACCGCCGGCAATTGCTGATCTCGGAAATGATCGACGCACCGGGCCGTGCGTTTCAGGCCGCGTTCCAGATCGGGCTGGTGGAGTCGTCGTCGCATTTCGAGAGCATCGTCGGCCGCGCCGGGCCGCTCGCCGATACGCAGCGCCGGCTCTATCGCATCACGCTGGCGAACTACTATGCCGCCGCGGTGCTGATGCCCTATGCGGCGTTTCATGCGGCCGCGGAGGCATTGAGCTACGACACCCAGGTGCTCGGCCAGCGCTTCAATGTCGGCTTCGAGCAGATCTGTCACCGCCTCACCACGCTGCAGCGCCCGAATGCGCGCGGCGTGCCGTTCTTCATGCTGCGCGTGGACAATGCCGGCAATGTGTCGAAGCGGTTTTCGTCGGGCACGTTTCCGTTCTCGAAATTCGGCGGCACCTGTCCGCTGTGGAACGTGCATTCCAGCTTCGACACGCCGGACCGGCTGCTGCAGCAGGTGATCGAACTACCCGATGGCAGCCGCTATTTTTCGATCGCGCAGATGCTGCGCCGTTCGCCGGCGCCGCATCCGCATCCACAACCACGTTTCGCCATCGGCCTCGGCTGCGAGATCCGCCATGCGAGCAAGCTCGTCTATGCCGCCGGCCTCGACCTGGACAAGGTCGAGGGCACGCAGATCGGCGTCAATTGCCGCCTGTGCGAACGCGAAAACTGCAGCCAGCGCGCCGAGCCGCCGATCACCCGGACGTTGATCCTGGACGAGAACACGCGGCGGGTCTCGAGCTTTGCATTCAGCAATGCGCGAGAGTTGTGACACGCTCCGCAGCCGTCATTGCGAGGAGCGCAGCGACGCGGCAATCCAGAGGCCGCAAAAGAAAGACTGGATTGCTTCGCTGCGCCCGCAATGACGAGGGGACCCATCGTGGTCGGGCTTGACCCGGCCATCGCCGTCTTGCTTGGTAGCGCTGACGTGAAGGCGTGGATGCCCGGCATGCGCCGGGCACGACGAGAGAGAGGGGCTCATGCTGCGACCATTCATTCGATGCGCGATCGCGATTGCAGCATCGGCCATCGCCCTCACCTCGCCCGCTTCCGCCCAACGCGGCGCGTCCTGCCACGGCGGGCAGAGCTTCGATCAATTCCTGGCCGGGTTGAAGCAGCAGGCCGTGACCGCCGGCGTCTCACAGCGCGCGATGGCGGAGGCTTCGCCTTACCTCGTTTACGATCAGGGCATCGTCAACCGCGACCGCGGACAGAAAGTGTTCGGCCAGTTGTTCACGCAATTTGCCGGCCGCATGGCGGCGGACTACCGGATGCAGAACGGGCAGCTCAAGATCAAGCAGCACGCTTCGGCCTTTGCGCGCGCCGAGAAGGAATATGGCGTGCCGCCCGCTGTCATCGCCGCGTTCTGGGCGCTGGAAAGCGACTTCGGCGTGCAGATGGGCAATCTGCAGACGCTGCGCTCGCTGGTGTCGCTGGCCTATGATTGCCGGCGCTCGAAGATGTTTCAGGACGAGACCATCGCCGCATTGAAGATCGTCGATCGCGGCGACCTGTCGCCGGCCGAGATGATCGGTTCATGGGCCGGCGAACTCGGCCAGACGCAGTTTCTGCCGACGCATTACTACAATTATGCGGTGGATTATGACGGCGACGGCCATCGCAACCTGCTGCGCAGCCCGGCCGACGTGATCGGCTCCACCGCGCATTACATCTCCACCGGTTTGAAATGGCGGCGGGGCGAACCGTGGCTGCAGGAGGTGCGCGTCGGCGACAACCTTGCCTCAGGTTTTCCGTGGGAGCAGGCCGACCTCACCGTTAAACTGCCGCGCAGCAAATGGGCCTCGCTCGGCATCAGCTATGCCGATGGCCGGCCGTTGCCCAATGACGGCATGCCGGCCTCGCTGTTGCTGCCGATGGGCCGGCATGGCCCGGCGTTCCTGGCCTATGCGAATTTCGCCGCGTATACGGAGTGGAATAACTCGCTGATCTATTCCACCACCGCGGCGTATCTGGCGACGCGCATTGCCGGCGCATCCAAGATGCGCGCGCCCTCGGCGCCGGTCGCACAGCTCTCGCATAACGAGCTGCGCGAGATGCAGCAATTGCTGGCCAAGCGCGGCTTCGATGTCGGCAAGGTCGACGGCATTCTCGGCCAGCAGAGCCGCACCGCCGTCAAGGCGATGCAGGTGAAGTTCGGACTGCCGGCGGATTCCTGGCCGACGGCGGAATTGCTGGCAGCGCTGAAATCGGGACGGTGATCGGCACAACGCCACTCTCGCCTCGAAACGCCGTCATGGCCGGGCCCGTCCCGGCCATCCACGTCTTTAACTCGCCTTGGATTCGGCAAGGCCGTGGATACGCGGCACAAGCCCGCATGACAGAGTTTTTTCTTGTCCCGGACGCTATCGCTCGTCTCGGTCCCGGCTCGGCTAAGCATCACGCCAAACGGGGCGTGATGCACCGCGTCCGGGACAAGGTGGACCTCTAGGCGAAATTTATTCTGCGTTGTGAAGCCCCGGCGGTTGAATTCCACCAACCGCGCCCCAAGTCCATGCGCGCCACCAAGGGCAGCGCGCGTTTGTCTGGCAGCGAAATACCGTCGGTGCCCGATACCGAATCCACATTCGGCGAATTGCAGGCGCGCATCACCAAAACCGTCGAATACCTCAAGACCTTCACGCCGGCGCAATTCGAGGGCGGCGAGACCCGCGAAATCACCTTCCCGACCGGGCCGGGCAAGACCACCACCCTTACCGGCCAGCAATTCCTCGCCAGCTTCTCGCTGCCGAGCTTCTATTTCCACATCGTCACCGCGCATGACATCCTGCGGATGTGCGGGATCGATGTCGGCAAGCGCGACTATCTCGGCGCTGCGTAAACGCGCGCGGAAAAAATCCTGCATCCGCCGATGATCTGGCAGCACAGGTATTGCTCAGTCCGAGCGGATTGAGGCCGAACATTCTTTCATGATGGGCGTGACCGCGAGCGCCTTGCCATCGGCGATCGCAATGCGCACCTCACTCCCATCATCGTCCCCTTTCATTCACGGAGCCTTCTGATGAGCACGTCCAAATTGTTCGAACCGTATCAACTCGGCCAACTCAAGCTGAGCAACCGCACCGCCATGGCGCCATTGACGCGCAACCGCGCGGCGCCGGGCTTTGTGCCCGGCCCGCTCGCCGCCGAATATTACAGCCAGCGCGCCTCAGCCGGCCTGCTGATCACCGAAGCGAGCCAGATTTCGCAGCAGGGCCAGGGCTATCAGGACACCCCCGGCATCTACACGCCGGAGCAGGTCGCCGGCTGGAAGACCGTCACCGATGCCGTGCATGCCAAGGGCGGTCACATCTTCATCCAGCTCTGGCATGTCGGCCGCATCTCGCATACCAGCCTGCAGCCGGATGGCGGCAAGCCGGTCTCGGCCTCGGCGATTGCTGCGAAGACCAAGACCTTCGTCAACAACACCTTCACCGATGTCTCCGAACCGCGCGCGCTCGAGCTTTCCGAGATCCCCGGCCTGATCGACGACTACAGGCGCGCTGCACGGAATGCCGTGCAGGCCGGCTTCGACGGCGTCGAGATTCACGCGGCCAACGGCTATCTGCTTGAGCAGTTCGCCCGTGCCTCGACCAACAAGCGCACCGACGCCTACGGTGGCTCCATCGAGAACCGCTCGAAACTGATCCTGGAAGTCGCCGCTGCGGTGGCCAAGGAAATCGGTGCCGACAAAACCGGCATCCGCATCTCGCCGGTCACTCCGGCCAATGATGCCGCCATCGACGACGACGCGCAGCAACTGTTCGATCACATCACCGACGGGCTCAGCGCCGAGAAGCTGGTCTATCTGCATGTGGTGGAGGGCGCCACCGGCGGTCCACGCGACAACGCGCCGTTCGACTACGCCAGCCTGCGCAAGCGATTTGGCGGCACCTATATCGCCAACAATGGTTTCGATTTGGCGCTGGCGGAGAAGCAGCTGGCGGCGGATGCTGCCGACATGATCGCGTTCGGCAAGCCGTTCATCGCCAACCCGGATCTGGTCGAGCGCCTGAAGGCCGGCGCCCCGCTGAACGAGCCGGACAAGAACACGTTCTATGGCGGTGGCGCCAAGGGCTATACGGATTATCCGACAATGGCGGCAGCGAAGTAAGGCGCGCTCCCGGCCTTTTTTGCTTCTCCCCGCTTGCGGCGCGCAGCGACGACGGATGAGGGGGAGCCTCCGCAAAGCGCGGAACGAATGGAGAGTCCCCCTCACCCGCCCTCCACATGCTGCGCATGTTACGGGCGACCTCTCCCCGCGAGCGGGGAGAGGTTAGTCAGGAGCTCAATTCGCCGAGGCGCGCTTTTCTGGCGGGGTGGCGGGCCACGACTTGATCAGGGTGTCGTAGTCCACCGTCTCGCCCTTCGGCTTCTCGTTCGCCAGCTTGCGCTGGGGCGCGAAATTGCCGTCCTTGGCGGACTTGTTGTACCAGAACTC
>SDZE01000611.1 GCA_004173095.1 Bradyrhizobiaceae bacterium | reverse complement strand
GGCCATTGCGGCGTCGGCGGCGCCATGGCGCATCTGGTGGAAACCCATCTGCAGATGACCGGCCGCGCCGACAATCGCCAGGTCGCGGACGCGTCCATCGCGCTGCTGCATGGCGACGGTGGTGTGCTGTCGTCGCATGTCTCGATGTTCCTGGAGCGCGTGTCATGAGCCAACTCAAACCCGCCGCCGACTGGACCACGGGTGCGGAATCCATCAGCTTCCAGTCCTGCCGCGCCTGCCAAGCGATCCAGTATTTCCGTCGCAGTTTTTGCGCGGCCTGTGGATCAGCCGAACTCGACGACAAGGTGTCATCAGGTGAAGGCACCGTTTATGCAACGTCGCTGGTTCTCCGCGCCGGCACGCCGGAAGCCCGCGAGCATGTGCCCTACAACATTCTGCTCATCGACACCGCCGAGGGCTTTCGCATGATGGCCCACGGCGCCAATGACCTCGTCATCGGTGACCGGGTGACGGCGCGTTTCGCCCAATTCACCGGCCATCTCGTTCCATTTTTCGAAAAGAGCGCGACGTAAGCGTGTCTGTCGGTGCGTTGCGGGGATCACCCGTCGTATGAGGGCAGCTCGTCGAAGTTGCGCGCGAGCCGCTGACTCTAACTCTGGCGATCCCGCGGGCCGGCCCAGTTCATGATGGTCGCCGCGAGCGCATCGACCGCAGGCAGCGGATGGTCCGGCGTGATCACCGCGAACTGGATATCGGGCAGTTTCGGCAATCCTTCACGCGGCGACAGGATGGTCAGACCGGGTGGCATCAATCGGGCCGAATGCGGCAACAGGCCGATGCCTGCACGCGCCGCAGCGCTCAGGCCGGAGACGTTGGCGCTGGTGAAGGCGATGCGCCATCGGCGCCCGGCGGCTTCGAGAGTCTCCAGCACGCCGACCCGCGTAATGCTGGGCGGCGGATAGAGGATCAGCGGCAAGGGCGCGTCGGGATCGGGCCGGAATTCGGGATGCGCCATCCATTCGATCGGCTCTTTCCACGCGATCCTGCCGCGGCTGTCGCCGGCGCGTCGCTTGACCAGTGCCAGATCAAGCCGGCCGGCGTCGAAATCTGCGCGCAGGTCTTCGCTCAATCCCGACTGCAGTTCGATATCCAGTTCGGGATGCCGGCGGGCGAACGCGGCGAGCACGTTCGGCAATGCCGACAGCACGAAATCCTCGGATGCACCGAACCGCAACCGTCCCCGCAACGGGGCCGCGGTCAGATGCTGCTGCAGATGGGCGTAACGTTCCAGGATCGATCGCGCATGATCGAGCAGCACGTCACCGTCCGGGGTCAAGCCGACCTTGTGGGTGCTGCGGTCGAACAGGCGGCGCCCGGTTTGTTCTTCGAGGCGGCGAATATGCTGGCTGACGGTCGATTGCTGCAGACCCAGCAGACGCGCCGCACCGGTGAAGCTGCCGGCATCGGTCACCGCCACGAAGGTTTGCAAGAGATCGACGGGCACGTAATCCATGGTCATCACGATACATGATGACTGATATCGCTGTTATGGGGATTTTGCATCACTGCTGAGGAAATTAGGTCTGGAGCATTAGACGAAAGGTTCTCCATATGCCCATGCTATCATGGCTCCGTATCAAATTACCGGTCGACCAGTTTCTGCTCTACTTGATCGCGACGGTTGCTCTCGCCGCGATCCTGCCAGCGCGTGGCGAAGCTGCCGTCGCGGTCGATCATCTCGTGACTGCAGCCGTCGCGCTGCTGTTCCTGCTTTATGGAGCGCGCCTGTCGCCGACGGCGGTCAAGGAAGGCCTGCTGCATTGGCGGCTGCAGTCGATGGTGTTCTCCAGCACCTTTGTTCTGTTTCCGCTCATCGGTGTGGCGGCAAGCCTCGTGCTGCGGCCGTATCTGCCGGCGGACCTCGCGACGGGTCTGCTGTTCATGTGCCTGCTGCCGTCCACGGTGCAGTCGTCGATCGCCTTCACCTCGATCGCGCGCGGCAATGTCCCGGCGGCCCTGTGCAGCGCCTCGGTCTCCAATCTTCTCGGCGTCGTGCTCACGCCGGTGCTGGTGTCGTTGCTGCTGTCAACGGCCGGCGGTGGCTTCTCCATCGTGGCCTTCGAGGAAATTGCCGCGCAGATCGTCGCGCCATTCGTGGTCGGGCAGTTGATCCGTCCCTGGGTCGGTGCCTGGTTGGTG
>SDZE01000075.1 GCA_004173095.1 Bradyrhizobiaceae bacterium | reverse complement strand
CGGCGGAACATTGATCAATGTGGATGGCATCAGGTCGCCTCTTCGGTGCAGGCCGCGAGCGTCACCACGACATCGGCACTGGCCGACCAGAACGAGCCATCGGAGAGTTTGGCGATCGCGGTCAGCGTCTGCGTATCCGCGAGGCGAATGCGTGTCGAGACCTGCGCACGCCCGGCGCGGGGGCCGATATGGAAATTGCCGACATTGGGCTGCGGGTTTTTCTCGTTGAAGACGTAGATACTGACCACATGATCCGCAGCCGACATCGGGCTCGACACCGTCACCGTGAGCGGCACGGTGTTGCCGTTCTCCACCAGCGGCGGCACCTCGAGCTTCACCCGACCGGCGCGCACCACCGCATCCTTGACGACGTCGCGAATGGCCGCTTTCATCGTGTCCGGCGTTGCCTGTGCCGGGCGCAGGCCGACCATCGCAACCATCGCAGCGCTGCTGCCCAGCACCAGAAAACGGCGACGGTCGGCGTGGTCGATGGCGTGCATCGCTGTCCTTGTCATCATGGGCTCCGCAATGTCGCGAGATAGGCCACGACATCCTCGATCTGCTCGGCCGACAGGATCGGCTTGTCGCGCCAGTTCGGGGCCACACGTGTGAGCCCGTCGATGCGGTAGTAGGACGGCATGATCGTTGCGTTATTGAGGCGCGCCGCATCCACCAGCCGCAGCCGCAGTTGCGCTTCGGACCAGCGACTGCCGGTGCCCGCCAGATCGGGCGCCAGATTGCCCTGGAATTTCTGCTCGGGGAACGGGCCGTTGTGACACAGCAGGCAGGTGGTCTGCCGGGCGACCACCAAGGCGCGCCCGCGCGCCGCATCGCCGGGGCCGCCGGTCAGTGATTCAGGAATGCCGTCGGCCTCCACCTTATAGGGCAGCAGCGCATCGGCCAGCACAGGCGTCAGCAGCGGCAGCGAGAGGCCGATGCCGAGCGTTGCGGTCATCATCATGCGCCGGCGCCTAGCCAAAGACTTCGCCTGTGATGGTGCCGAACCACGCGCGTCCATACGCGGCCTCGCGGCTGCGAATGTCGCGTGGCGCATCCAGCGGGCTGGTGCCGCCGGCGCCCTCGATATCGGCGAGTAGGCCGTTTTTGGGCTGATAGACCCCGGCGATCGAAATGCCGTAGTCGGGCGCCACCAGACTGTAGCAGGTGTTGATCAGCTTCGGCGCGACCGGCGCTTCGCCCGCCAGCAAGGCGATGACGGCACTGGCGCAGGCCTTGGCTTGCGCATTGGCCGAGAACGCCGATTTCGGCATGCCGCCGCCGATGCAGGCATCGCCGATCACATGGATGTTCGGCACCTGTTTCGATTCAAAGCTCACCGGATCGATCGGACACCAGCCTGATCTGTCGGCCACCCCGGCGATGGCGGCGATCCGCCCCGCGCGCTGCGGCGGGATCACATTGGCCACCTGTGCCTTGTGCTGCGAGAAGTCGGTCACCAGCGTCTTGGTGGCGGCATCGACCGAGGTGACCTTGCCGCCCTGCGACAGCCCCACCCATTCGATCATGCCCGGATACAACTCCTGCCACGCGCTCTGAAACAGTTTCTGCTTCGAGAACGCGTCCTTGGAATCCAGGATGATGAGTTTCGAGCGTGGCTTCCTGGTCTTGAGATAATGCGCGATCAGGCTGGCGCGCTCATAGGGGCCGGGCGGGCAGCGATACGGATTGGCCGGCACCGACATCACCACCAGCCCGCCATCCTCCATCGCTTCCAGCTGGCGGCGCAGCAACAGCGTCTGTTCGCCCGCCTTCCAGGCATGCGGCATCTGCGCCGCAGCGGCTTCGTCATAGCCCTGCAGCGCGTCGAAGCGCAGATCGATGCCGGGCGCCAGCACCAGCCGGTCATAGGCGAGAGTGGCGCCATCGGCGAGCGCGACGCTGCGCGCTGCGGCGTCGATGGTCACCGCGGATTGCATCGCCATGGTCACGCCGCTGGCGGCAACCTTGTCATAGCCGAATTGCTGCGCCTCGAGGGCGCGATCACCGGCGATCACCTCGTTGCTGAGCGGGCAGGCTGTGAAAATGCGGTTGGGCTCGACCAGCGTCACGTCGAGATTCGGCGCGAGCGCGCGCAGCGTGCGCGCACAACTCACGCCGCCGAATCCGCCACCGATCACCACCACGCGCGGCTTCGCCTGCGC
>SDZE01000076.1 GCA_004173095.1 Bradyrhizobiaceae bacterium | reverse complement strand
GAGCCGGGCGAGGAGATCAACTACGATTACGGCACGGAATATTTCAAAGAATACCTGAAGCCGATCGGCTGCAAATGCGACGCCTGCGAGGCCAAGCGCAAGAAGAAGCGCGCCAAGCTTCGCGCTGAGAAGCTCAAGGCCAAACAGAAAGCCGAGCGCAAGGAAGCCAAGCAGGCCGAAAAGGCCAAGCGCAAGAAGGACAAGGCGAAAGCCAAGAAGGCTGACGTCAAGAAGGCGCTGAAGACAGCGCCGAAAGCGTCTGCGAAGAAGGCCAAGTCCAGCAAGGCCAAGTCCAGCAAGGCTAAGTCCAGCAAAGCCAAAGCCAGCAAGGCCAAGTCAAAGAAGTCGTAACTCGCTTCGGTTTTCCGCACCGGACACCGTGATGCCCGGCCTTGTGCCGGGCATCCACGTTTTGACCGACGGAAGACCTGGAAGACCGGGACAAGTCTCGCCATGACGCGAGCAAGAGTGCCGACGCTCTCGTCGATCACGCCACCTGGGCCGCGCTGCTCCTGCGCAGCCCCATGAATTGCAGCTCCGCGAACACGCCGACGGCAATGGCCTGCATCGCCACGAAGATCTGTCCCAGCATGTTCGGGCTGACCACCCCCGAGAACAACAGTCCGATACTGCCGAGCGTCCAGGCGGCATTGCCGATGATCACGACCAGCACCAGCGGCTTCGGCATGGTCGCGCGGAAGCCGAGCCAGCCAATCAGCGCCACGTAGACAATCAGGAACAAGCCGGACTCCAGCAGCAGCGCCTCAGGCAACTGCAGCAGCGGTGCCAGCCTGCCGGCGGCGACAGTGAGCAGCAGCGCCATGGCGCCACTGACGACGGCGTCGATCTGGATGGCGCGGCGGAGCAAGAGAGATGGATTGATCATGGTCGTTCTCCTTCGGGACCGGTTGCGATGTCCGGAAGATGTCCGCGCCGTCGCAGCAAATCGATTACCTCGCAGGTCATGGAAGCGCGAAAACCTGCGTGTTAGCGTTTTGCCATGACCACACAGCGCGTCACGTCAGCTCCAAGCCGTCCGATCGCCATCGGCGACCATTTGCGCGAATGGCGCCAGCGCCGCCGCCTCAGCCAGCTCGATCTCGCCGGCGATGCGGAGATTTCCACGCGCCATCTCAGCTTCGTCGAGACCGGCCGCGCGGCGCCGTCGCGCGACATGGTGCTGCGGCTTGCGGAGCGGCTCGATGTGCCGCTGCGCGAACGCAACGTTCTGCTCGTCGCTGCCGGCTTTGCGCCGGCCTTTCCGCAGCGGGCGCTGGACGATCCGGCGCTCGCATCCGCGCGTCAGGCCATCGATGTCGTGCTTGAGGCCCATGAGCCGCACCCTGCGTTGGCGGTCGACCGGCACTGGAATCTGGTTGCGGCGAACAGCATGGTGATGCCGTTGCTCGCCGGGATTCCCACCGAGCTGCTTGCGCCGCCGCTCAATGTGCTCAGGCTGAGCTTCCATCCGCAGGGCCTTGCGGCGCGCACGGTCAATCTCGGCGAATGGTGCGCGCATCTCCTCGAGCGGCTGCACCGGCAATGCGAAGCCACGGCCGATGCCAAACTGGTCGAACTGTATCAGGAGCTGAAATCCTATCCGGTTCCGGCGCGTGCGGCGCCGATCGCGGTGGACAGCGTGGTAGTGCCGTTTCGCATGAAGCTTGGCGATGATGTGCTGAGCTTCATGTCCACCACCATGACCTTCGGTACGCCGCTGGATATCACCCTTGCCGAAATCGCCATCGAGACGTTCTTTCCGGCGGATGCGGCGACCACGCAGAAGCTGCGCGCCTTGGCCGCTACGCAGGAGCCCAGGGAACCCGGCCTTGCCGGGTCGGCCTGAGCGGCCTATTTGTGGGTCACGCAGAACGCAGGGAGGCCGCCATGAGCGCCATCAAGCCGCTTCAGATCGATATCGTGTCCGACGTGGTCTGCCCCTGGTGCTATATCGGCAAGCGCCGGATCGAGAATGCGATCGCACTGGCGCCCGAGGTGCCCGTGCATGTGAACTGGCGGCCGTTTTTTCTCAATCCCTGGATCCCGGCCGAAGGCATCGATCGTTCGACCTATCTCGAAACCAAGTTCGGTTCGGTCGACGCCTATAAGGGCATCGCGCAGCGCGTCGTCGCCGCGGCGGAGGGGGAGGGGCTGAGCTACAA
>SDZE01000519.1 GCA_004173095.1 Bradyrhizobiaceae bacterium | reverse complement strand
CGCGCGCCCTATGACGTCGTGCTCACCCACGGCTTCACGCTGGACGAGAACGGCCGCAAGATGTCGAAATCGCTCGGCAACACCATCGAGCCGCAGAAGGTCATCAAGGACTCCGGCGCCGACATCCTGCGCCTGTGGGTCTGCGCCACCGACTATGCCGACGATCAGCGCATCGGCCCCGAGATCATCAAGAACACCGTCGAGACCTATCGCAAGCTGCGCAACAGCGTGCGCTGGATGCTCGGCACGTTACATCACCACAAGAGCAGCGATGCGGTGGCGTTTGCCGAGATGCCCGAGCTTGAGCGGCTGATGCTGCATCAGCTCGCCGACATCGATGCCAAGGTGCAACAGGCCTATCGCGAGTTCGACTACAAGACCGTGGTGGCGACGCTAGCGACGTTCATGAACACTGAATTGTCGGCATTCTATTTCGACATCCGCAAGGACACGCTGTATTGCGACGCGCCGTCTTCGATTGCGCGCAAGGCCGCGCTGACGGCGATCGACACCATCTGCGACGCAATCCTGAAATGGCTGGCGCCGATCCTGTCCTTCACCATGGACGAGGCCTGGCGGATGTACCGTCCCGAAGCGGAGCCGTCGGTGCATCTGACGGTGTTTCCGGAGCGGCTGGACCGCTTCAAGGACGAGACGCTCGCCACCAGGTGGGAGACGATCCGCAATGTCCGCCGCGTCGTCACCGGCGCGCTGGAACTGGAGCGCGCGGCCAAGAAGATCGGCTCGTCGCTGGAAGCCTCGCCGGTCGTTTATATTGCCGATCGCGCGCTGATCGCGACCTTGTTCGACACCGATCTGGCGGAGGTCTGCATCACGTCGAGCTACGAAGTGCACGAAGGCGATGCGCCCGCCGATGCGTTCAGGCTGCATGACATCCCCGGTGTCGCCGTCGTGGTCGAAAAGGCCGTCGGCACCAAATGCGCGCGGTCATGGAAGATCCTGCCGACGGTCGGCGAGGACAGCGAGTATCCCGACGTCACCCCGCGCGACGCCCAGGCGTTGCGTGAATGGAAGGCGCTGGGAGTAGCCGTGTGACCCCGCTCGCCCGCTCCGGCCTGATCGTCGCCGCGGTCACGCTAATCCTGGATCAGGCAACCAAGCTGTGGCTGCTCCATGGCTTCGATCTCGGCCATCGCGGGCTGGTGAAGGTGCTGCCGTTTTTCGACCTGATCCTGGCCTGGAATACCGGCATCAGCTACGGCTGGTTCTCGGATTCCGGGCCGACCGGCCAGGTGTTGCTGGTCGGTTTCAAGGTCGTGGCGGTCATCGCCCTCACGGTCTGGATGCTCCGTGCCCAAACCCGGCTTGCGACAATTGCACTCGGGCTGATCATTGGCGGCGCGATCGGCAATGCCATCGACCGGTTCGCCTATGGAGCCGTCGTCGATTTTGCGCTGCTTCACGCGGAAATCAGCGGCAAGACCTACAACTGGTACGTGTTCAACATTGCCGATGTCGCCATCGTTGCCGGGGTCGCCGCACTGCTGTATGACTCGTTCTTCGGAACGCCTGCCGTAAAAGCGCCCTGATCCCAGCGGATAGCGAGGCCACGGGGGATGTCGGTGGAGCTGCGCCAGTCTGGGCGATCCGCCAGAGATTTGAACAGGATGAACACGATGCGCGAGACCGGGACCGGTTGGGCTCTGCACCTTTCATCGGGCGCTCTGAAGCGCTCCCTGCGGCTGACCGTTGTTGCGTGCGGCGTCGCGTGCGGGATTGGCCTGGCGATGTCCGCCTCGGTTGCACATGCCGAAGACGACGAAAATCTCACCTTTGAAGAGAAGGCGATCAAATCGCTGATGACCGGCCTCGGCGGCACCAATATGGAAAATTCCGGGATCGACTATCGCGAGCGCTCGCCGCTGGTGGTTCCGCCACGGCTCGACCTGCCGCCGCCGGCTGCTGCGACCTCGCCCAACAATGTCGCCAACTGGCCGAAGGATCCCGACGTCAGGCGTCAGCGTGAAGCTGCAGCCGCTGCGCAGCGCGGGCGACCGGAAGAGGTTCTCGAAGCTTCGCGCCCGCTGACCCCATCTGAAATGGCGCCGAAGCGCGGCAGGGTCAGTTCCTCCAATGTGGATAACTCCCATCCGGGCGATCCGAACAAGAATATCGTGCTGAGCCCGAGCCAGCTCGGCGTGACCAGCGGCATGTTCAAGAACATGTTCGGCGGCAACAAGAGCGAGACGGCGAAGTTCGAGGGTGAACCGACCCGCGAGGCGCTGACGCAGCCGCCCGTTGGCTACCAGACACCGGCGTCCGGCTATGCCTACGGCACCGGCCCCAAGGACGTGATGCGTAACGAATACCATCTGAACCCGATGACGGGTAAGTATTGATCGCGGCGCCGCCGTTGCTGCGATCTCGGCCATTACGGCTTGCGGCGCGCCATGCGCGCCGCCATTTTTGCGAAACTATCCCGATGCCATCCACCGGCCTGCCTGCGCAACCGGCGCGATCGCTCGCCTGCGCCGAGGAGCAACAAGCCCCGTCATGACCATCTCACTCGCCCGCGCAGTGCGCTCCGCCGCCGTGTCCACGCTGTTGCTTGCCGGTCTGCCCTTCGCCGCGCAAGCGCAGACGGAGAGCGCGAAGCCGCCGACCACCTTCAAGCTCGACAACGGCATGCAGGTGGTCGTCATCGAGGATCACCGCACGCCGGTGGTCACGCAGATGATCTGGTACAAGGTCGGCTCGGCCGACGAGACGCCTGGCAAATCCGGACTCGCGCATTTCCTCGAGCATCTGATGTTCAAGGGCACGGCCAAGCACCCGGTCGGCGAATTCTCCCAGACCGTGCAGCGGATCGGCGGCGAGGAGAACGCTTTCACGTCCACCGACTACACCGGCTACTACCAGCGCGTCACCAAGGACAGGCTGGGGCAGATGATGGAGTTCGAGGCCGATCGCATGACCGGCCTGGTGCTCAAGGACGAGAATGTGCTGCCGGAGCGCGACGTCGTGCTCGAAGAATACAACATGCGAGTCGCCAACAGCCCGGAAGCGCGGCTGAATGAGCAGATCATGGCTGCGCTTTACCTCAACCACCCCTATGGCCGCCCGATCATCGGCTGGCACCAGGAAATCGAAAAGCTCGACCGTGAAGACGCGCTTGCCTTCTACAAGCGCTTCTACGCACCGAACAACGCCACGCTGATTATCGCCGGCGACGTCGATCCGCAGGAACTCCGCCCGATGGTGGAGCGCATCTATGGCCCGATCCCGTCGCAGCCGGCGATCGCCGAACGTCGCATCCGCCCGCAGGAGCCAACGCCGGCAGCGGCGCGTACGGTGACCCTTGCCGACCCGCGCGTCGAGCAGAGCAATCTGCGGCGCACCTATTTCGTGCCCTCGGCCACCACTGCGGCGGCCGGCGAAAGCCAGGCGCTTGATGTCCTGGCGCAGCTGATCGGCGGCGGCCCGAACTCGTATCTCTACCGCGCCCTCGTCATCGACAAGCCGCTCGCGGTCAACGCCGGCGCCGCCTATCAGGGCACGGCGCTCGATAGCGCGCAGTTCATGATTTCGGCTTCGCCGAAACCCGGCACCGAATTCGCCGATATCGAAAAGACCATGGACGCGGTGATTGCCGACCTCGCCACCAACCCGGTGCCGGCCGCCGACCTCGAACGCGTCAAGACCCAGCTCGTTGCCGAAGCGATCTATGCGCAGGACAACCAGGCCGCGCTGGCCCGCTGGTACGGCGCTGCGCTGACCACCGGCCTCAGCGTGCAGGATATTCGCAGCTGGCCTGACCGCATCAAGGCCGTGACCGCCGAACAAGTGCGCGCCGCCGCGCAAACCTGGCTCGACAAGAAGCGATCTGTGACCGGCTATCTCATCAAGGAAATACCGGCGAAGCGCGAGGAGAAGCGGTCGTGAGCACGATCTTCCAACCCCGTCATCTTGCCCGCCTCCTTTCGCGTCGCCTCAACATCGCCGTCGTCACCGCCGTGTCGCTTGCAGCACTGGCGGCGACGCCGTCTTTCGCCGCGACAAAAGTCCAGCGCATCGTCACGCCGGGGGGCATCGAAGCCCAGTTCGTGCAGGATGCCACCGTGCCCGTGATCGCCATGGAATATGCCTTCGGTGGCGGCGCGGCGCAGGATCCGAAGGATAAATCCGGCACCGCGAACATGGTCGCCAGCCTGATGGATGAAGGCGCCGGTGATCTGGACTCCGCAGCGTTTCGCGACCGCATGGAGCGCCGCGCGATCGAGCTCAACTTCACTGCCCAGCGCGATTATCTGCGCGGTTCGCTGCGGATGCTGAAAGAACACCGCGACGAGGCGTTCGAACTCGCCCGACTCGCGCTGACTTCGCCACGCTTCGATGCACGGGATGTCGAGCGCATCCGCGCGCAGATCCTATCCGGGCTGCGCCGCGAGACCTCGAACCCGAACTCGCTGGCGACGCGCAAATTCCTCGAAGTCGCGTTCGGCGATCACCCTTACAGCCGGCCATCCAATGGCAGCCTGATCGACGTGCCGAAGATCACAGTCGATGACATCAAGGCCTACAAGCAGCGCGTCGTCGCCAAGGACACGCTGAAGATCGCCGTGGTCGGTGACATCGATCCAGCCTCGCTGGCCCAGCTGCTCGACAAGACGTTTGGCGCCCTACCCGCCAAGGCTGATCTCGTGCCGGTGCCCGAAGTCACCGTGAGCAAGCCGCCGCAAAAGAGTTTCGTTGTGCTGGACGTCCCGCAGACGGTCATCACGTTCGGCACTCCCGGCCTCAAGCGCGACGATCCGAACTTCATGGCGGCCTATATCGTCAATCACATTCTCGGCGGCGGCACGCTGTCGTCGCGGCTGTATCACGAAGTCCGAGAAAAGCGCGGCCTGGCCTATTCGGTGTCGAGCTCGCTGATCTGGATGCAGCGATCCGGCCTCTGGATCGGCAATACGGCGACCCGCGCCGACCGCGCCACCGACACCATCGACACGGTGACCGCTGAAGTGAAACGACTCGCAGAAGAAGGACCGACCCAGAAGGAACTGGACGAAGCGAAGTCCTATCTCAATGGCTCGCAGATGCTAGCCCTCGACAGCTCTTCCAAGCTGGCCGGTGCGATGCTGCAGTATCAGCTCGACAATCTGCCGATCGATTACATCGAGAAGCGTAGTGCGATCGTGGCGGCAGTGACGCTGGATCAGGCCAAGGCAGCGGCGAAGCGGCTATGGGCCGATGGGCTGCTCAGTGTCGTCGTCGGCCGCGCAGCGCAGGCGACCGCCCAGCCCGTGGCGCCGGCACCGAAGGCGAACTGATGCAGATCGCCGTGATCGGCGCCGGCGCGGTCGGCTGCTATTACGGCGCGATGCTGCTGCGTGCGGGCCATGACGTCACGCTGGTCGGGCGTGCCGCGCATGTGGAGGCCATCAATGCCCATGGGCTCCATTTCGAAAGCGCGCTCTTCGATGGCTTTATTCCGGCCAAGGCCGTCACCGACATCGGCGCGCTGACGCCGCCCGATCTCGTTCTGTTTGCGGTCAAATCCGGCGATACCGACGAGACGGCAAAGACGCTCAAGCGGGTGCTCAAGCCTGATACGGTCGTGCTCAGCTTGCAGAACGGCGTCGATAATCCGGAGCGGCTGCGCGCAATTATCAGCCAGCCAGTGATCGCCGCTGCGGTCTATGTCGCCAGCGAGATGCCGGGCCCCGGCCATGTCAAACACAATGGCCGCGGCGAACTCGTCATTGGCGCCGCACCGCAGAGCGCGGCGCTGGCGAAACTGTTGTCTGATGCCGGTGTACCGACCACCGTAGCCGACGACATCGATGCGGTGCAGTGGTCCAAGCTGATCAACAACTGCGCCTACAATGCATTGTCGGCGGTGGCCGGGATCGCTTATGGCGAGATGTTCAAGGTCGAGGGCGTCACGGCCATTGTCACCGATGCCGTCACGGAATGCGTCGCCGTGGCCCGGGCCTGCGGCGTGTCGCTGCCGCATGATCTGCTCGACAAGACGCTCGGCCTTGCGGCCACCATGCCGCATCAGCAGTCATCGACCTCGCAGGATCTCGGCCGCGGCAAGCCGTCTGAGATCGACCACCTCAACGGTTTCATCGTCCGCAAGGGCATCGAACACGGCATCCCGACGCCGACCAACCATGCGCTTCAGGTCATGGTAAAGCTGGTGGAGCGCAGCGGCGCACGCCGCGGCCGCTAGCTGCCGTCATCCCGGCAAACGCCGGGACGATGGCACATCGATGTGCTACGAACCCGTCATGCTCCGGATCACCCGCTCCATCGCCATCGAGGAAGACGATATCGAGATCGTCTATGTGCGCGCGTCCGGTCCCGGCGGCCAGAACGTCAACAAGGTCTCGACCGCCGCACAGCTACGCTTCGACAGCAAGACGCTGACGATCCCCGAAGACATGGAAATCCGCCTGCGCACCCTCGCCGGCCAGCGCATGACCAAGGACGGCGTCATCGTCATCCACGCGCAGCGCTTCCGCACCCAGGAGCGCAACAAGGCCGATGCCATCGATCGGCTGGCGGAGCTTCTGAAGGAAGCCGCCTATCGCGAGCCGCCGCGACGGCCAACCAAGCCGACACTCGGCTCCAAAAAGCGCCGTCTCGAAGGCAAGAAGCGCCGCAGCGACGTCAAGGCCGGCCGCAGCGGGCGTTTTTCCGATTAGCGGCCACGAGCAACGCCGTGGGGTCCATCATGAACGTGGCCGGGGACATGTCCGATCTGATCGGGACATGCCGGCTGTTGCGGCTTAGACTGGCGCCTCGCATTCCCGAGCTATCCCCGACCCATTTACGCGCCGAGATCCATGCCCGTTCGCCAATTGCCAGAAACCATCGTCAACCGCATCGCCGCCGGCGAAGTGGTCGAGCGGCCGGCGAGCGTGGTCAAGGAACTGGTGGAAAACGCCATCGATGCGGGCGCGTCGCGGATCGAGGTCTTCACCGATGGCGGCGGCCGGCGGAAGATCGCCATCACCGATGACGGCCACGGCATGACCCATGCCGATCTTGGATTGGCGGTAGAGCGCCACGCCACATCCAAACTCGACGACGAGGATCTGCTGGCGATCCGGACGCTCGGTTTTCGCGGCGAAGCCCTGCCCTCGATCGGCTCGGTGGCGCGGCTCGGCATCACCACCCGCCACGCTTCGGAGCCACACGCCTGGGCGCTCACGGTGGATGCCGGCGCCAAGCAGCCGATCGTGCCGGCCGCGCTCGGCCACGGCACCCGCATCGAGGTCGCCGATCTCTTTTATGCGACGCCGGCACGGCTGAAATTTCTCAAGACCGACCGCACCGAGGCCGAAGCGATCCGCGACGTGGTGCGCCGTCTCGCCATGGCGCGGCCCGATGTCGCGTTCACGCTCTCTGGCGAGGAACGCGCGCCGATCACCTGGGCCGCGGCGCTGCCCGGCGCGCCCGGACAATTGACCCGGCTCGGCGATATTCTCGGCGCGGATTTTCGCGCCAGCGCGATTGCCGTGCGCAGCGAACGCGAAGGCGTCGTGGTCGAAGGCTTTGCCGCTTCGCCATCGCTCACCAAGGCGAATGCGCTCGGGCAGTATCTGTTCGTCAATGGCCGCCCGGTGCGCGACAAGCTGATCGTCGGTGCGGTGCGCGCGGCCTATTCCGATTACCTGCCGCGCGACCGCCATCCGGTGCTGGCGCTGTTCGTCACGCTTGATCCGCAGGAGGTCGATGCCAATGTGCATCCGGCCAAGACCGAGGTGCGCTTCCGCAATGCGGGCCTCGTCCGCGCGTTGATCGTGCATGCGCTGAAAGAGGGCCTCGCACGCGAAGGCAAGCGCACGGCCGCCAACAACGACGCCGGGGCGGTGCTGTCCTCGTTCCGGCCGAACGGCGCGCCGGGATTTGCGCCGCGCAATGCGTATTGGGACTGGCAGCGCTCGCCGTCTTATCCGGTGTCACCGCAGCCAGGCTTCGATGGGACGACGGCCTTTGCCGAACCGCCGCAGGCCGGCTTCGATGTCGGCACCCCCAGCGCGGATGTGCGTTTCGAGGACGCACCGCAGGTCGATCTGATCGATCGCCCGCTGGGTGCCGCGCGTGCGCAGGTGCATGAGAACTACATCATCGCCCAGACCCGCGATGGCATGATCGTGGTCGATCAGCACGCCGCTCATGAGCGCATTGTCTATGAGAAGCTGAAAGCCTCGCTGGCCAGGAACGGCGTGCAGCGACAGATATTGCTCATCCCGGATATCGTCGAGATGGATGAAGCCACCGTGGAGAAGCTGGTGGCGCGCACCGAGGAACTGGCGGGTTATGGCCTGGCGATCGACAGTTTCGGTCCCGGCGCCATTGCCGTCCGCGAGACGCCATCGCTGCTCGGCAAGACCAATGCGGCTTCGCTGCTCCGCGATCTCGGCGAGCACATGGCCGAATGGGACGAGGCGTTGCCGCTCGAGCGCCGGCTGATGCATGTGGCGGCCACCATGGCCTGCCACGGCTCGATCCGCTCCGGCCGCAGGCTGCGCCCGGAAGAGATGAACGCGCTGTTGCGCGAGATGGAAGAGACGCCGAATTCCGGCCAGTGCAATCACGGCCGCCCGACTTATGTGGAGCTCAAGCTCAACGACATCGAGAAGTTGTTCGGGAGACGATAACTCTCTCCACCGTCATTGCGAGCGCAGCGAAGCAATCCAGAGATCAAGAACTGGATTGCCGCGTCGCTGCGCTCCTCGCAATGACGGCTGAGAGTTGACGCGCTCTCACGTATATTTCGGATCGCGTTCGAGCAGTTCGATCGATACGCCCTGCGGTGCGCGGATGAAGGCGATGCGCAGGCCCGGCTTCAGCGTATGCGGCTCCTTGGTGAACTCGACCCCTTTGGCCTTGAGATCGGCGGCAACCGCATCGATGTCCTTCACCTTCAGCCCGAAATGATCGAGGCCCTGATAGGGCGTCACCGGCGGCGGATTGACGCCCATCTCCGGAGTCACTGGCGCGAGGAAGATCAAGCCGCCACCGAGCTTGATATCGACACGGCCGGGAGCACGCAGGATTTCGGCATCGAGCTTGTCGGCGAACCATTGCGCGGTGGCCTCAACATCGGGCGTGCGGATATGGACGTGATCCCAGGTGCAGGCGAGCGTCATCGGTGTTCCTTTTTGTAGGGTGGGCAAAGCGCAGCGTGCCCACCATTCGGCTTGTGCGGTGGGCACGCTACGCTTTGCCCACCCTACGGTTCATCGAAATCTCAGAAACGTAAATTCGGTCTGGTCATAGGCGCGGCGTTCGAGTTCCTCAAAGCCGTCCGGTGCCGTGAAGCCGGCATCCGTCGCCTCTTCAACCACCACCAGTGCCTGCGGCACTAGCCAGCCGCCGTCGCGCAACGCAGCGAGCGACTTCTCGGCCAGCTTCATGCGATAGGGCGGATCGATGAACACCAGCGAAAACGGCTCGACCGGATGGGCTGGGCCGGGATCAGCGGCGTCGCGGCGATACACCTTGGTGACACCACCGAGCCCAAGGCTCTCGACATTGTCGCGCAGCAGCGCGCGGGCCTCGGACCCGTTATCAACGAACAGCGTGAACTTGGCGCCGCGCGACACCGCCTCGATGCCGAGCGCGCCAGTGCCGGCATAGAGATCGAGCACGCGCGCATCCAGCATCGGATTGTCATAGGCATGCATCAGGATGTTGAACAGCGCCTCGCGCAACCGGTCCTGCGTCGGACGGATCGCTTGCGTCGAGGGACTCGCAATGTTGCGGCCACGCAGCCGGCCACCGATCACACGCATTGTCGTCCCCGAGCAAGGATAGCAGTGTCCCCTCTCCCGCACCGCGCGAAGCGAAGCTTCGCCAGGCGGGGGAGGGTCAGGGTGGGAGCGCCGCAAACTCGGAGCGTAGGGCTTCCCCCACCCCGGCCCTCCCCCGCAAGCGGGTGAGGGGGCACTAC
>SDZE01000185.1 GCA_004173095.1 Bradyrhizobiaceae bacterium | reverse complement strand
GTCTTCTTGTCGAAGATCACCTTGGCCATGCCCTGGTCCTCGCCCATGGCGATGGCCTTGCCGTTGGCGACGAACGGGAAGCGGCCGACCCGGATCTCGCGGCCGCTTTCCTTGGCCTTGGCTTCGGTGAGGCCGACAGAGGCGACCTGCGGGTGACAATAGGTGCAACCCGGGATCAGCGTCTTGTCCATCGGATGCGGATGCAGGCCCTTGATGGCCTCGATGCAGATCACGCCTTCATGCTCGGCCTTGTGCGCCAGCATCGGCGGGCCAGCGACGTCGCCGATGGCATACAGGCCGGGCACGTTGGTCTTGCCGTAGCCGTCAATCACGATGCAACCGCGCTCGGTCTTGACGCCGAGCTTCTCGAGACCGAAGCCTTCGATATTGCCGACCACGCCGACCGCCGAGATCACCCGGTCGAATTCCATCGTCACCGGCTTCTTGCCGTCATCGATGGTGGCGACGACGCTGTCGGCCTTCTTGTCGAGCTTGGTCACCTTGGTGTTGGCGAGGATCTTGATGCCCTGCTTCTCGAACTGTTTTCGGGCGAACGCGGCGACCTCGGCATCCTCCACCGGCAGGATCTGCGGCAACACCTCCACCACGGTCACCTCGGCGCCCATGGTCCGGTAGAACGACGCGAATTCGATGCCGATGGCGCCGGAGCCGACCACCAGCAGCGACTTCGGCATCTTGTCGGGGTTCATGGCCTCGAAATAGGTCCAGACCAGCTTCTTGTCGGGCTCGAGCCCCGGCAGCGCACGCGGGCGGGCACCGGTCGCGACGATGATGTGCTTGGCGGTGTAGCTGCCTTCGCCCAGCGCGCCCTTCGGCGGTTCGGCCTGGGCCTTCTTGACGGTGAATTTGCCGGGCGCCTCGAGCGTCGCCTCGCCCCAGATGATGGCGATCTTGTTCTTCTTCATCAGGAAGCCGCCGAGATAGGCCTTCTCGACGATCGCCGTCTTGAAGCCGAGCTGCGCAGCCCGGATGGCGGTGACATAACCGCCGGGACCGGAGCCAATGACGACGACGTCGAAGGAATTATCGGCCATGTTCAACTCCGCGCGCCGACCGGCGCTGTCTTGAAATAAGAAATCTTCGGATGACGAATTCGATCAACCCCATCGCGGCGAGTCCTCCCAGCGCGCATAGGACCAGGAACTGTCCGAGGCTGCGTGCCAGTTGCTCACCCGAATTCCAGGCGTTGTCGATGATGCCCCATCCAACCGGGTTCAGCGCCGCAAGGGCGGCGATCAGCAGCGTAATCCAGGGCCATGAGGTTGCTACTTTCATGCGCCACCGGAGCTGAGCCTCACACCACCATCATCACAGGATTTTCGATCAGCTTCTTGAACGCCGTGATCAGTTCTGCGCCGAGCGCGCCGTCGATGGCGCGGTGGTCACACGAGAGCGTCACGCTCATCATGGTCGCCGCCACGATCTGGCCCTTGCGCACCACCGCGCGCTCCTCGCCGGCGCCGACCGCGAGGATCGACGACTGCGGCGGGTTGATCACCGCGGTGAAGTCCTTGATGCCGAACATGCCGAGATTGGACACCGACGACGCGCCGCCCTGATATTCGTTCGGCTTCAGCTTCTTCGCCTTGGCGCGCGCAGCGAGCTCCTTCATCTCGTTGGAAATGGCGGAAATCGTCTTCAGCTCGGCCTGGCGGATGATCGGCGTGATCAGACCGAACGGCAGCGCCACGGCGACACCGATGTCGGAGTGCTTGTGGCGGAGCATCGCCGCCTCGGTCCACGACACGTTGGCTTCCGGGATCTTCTGCAGCGCGATCGCCATCGCCTTGATGACGAAGTCGTTGACCGACAGCTTGTAGAGCGGCTTGCCGTCCTTGTCCTTGCCGGCCGCGGCATTGATCTCCTCGCGCGCGGAGGACAGTTTGCCGAGATCGCAGTCGACGTTGAGGTAAAAGGTCGGCATCGAATTGGTCGCAGCGGTGAGACGCTGCGCGATGGTGCGGCGCATCGAGTCGTGCGGCACGCTGTCGTAGCTGCCCTCCTCGTACAGACCGAGAATCTGCTGGTCGGACATCGCCGGCGCAGCGGCGGCCGATGCGGCAGCAGCAGGCGCGCCGGCAGCAGGCGCCTTCAGGCGGCCACCCGACTTCGCCTTCTCGACGTCGGCGGCGATGACGCGGCCATGCGGCCCGGAGCCGGTGATGCGGCCGATCTCGATGCCCGCGTCCTTGGCCAGACGGCGGGCCAGTGGCGACGAGAACACGCGCTCGCCCGAGCCCTGCTTGACGCTGCCAGCGTCGGACTTCGGCGCCGCAGCCTGCGACTTGCCTTCGCTCGGATTGCCCGAGGCTTTCTCGGCAACTTTCGGCGCCGGCTTCGGCTCGGCATCGGCCTCCGCGGATGACTGCTTGGCGGCGGTCTTTTCTTCCGTCCGCGCTTGCGGCTTGGCCTCGGCCTTTGCCGCGCCACCGCCTGATGCAGCCGCCTTCACATCCTCGCCATCGACAGCGAGAATTGCGATGACGTCGTTGACCGGCACATCGGCGGTGCCTTCCGCCACCAGGATCTTGGCGATGGTGCCCTCGTCGACAGCCTCGACTTCCATCGTCGCCTTGTCGGTCTCGATCTCCGCGATGACATCGCCGGACTTGACCGTGTCGCCCTCCTTCTTGAGCCACTTGGCAAGGTTGCCCTTTTCCATCGTCGGCGACAGCGCGGGCATCAGAATGTTAATCGGCATTGTCAGTGACCTTGTTGCGACCGCGGCGTGGTGGCGCCCATGTCGGTCGGACGAGCAAGCTCGGATTCGAACATTTCGACGATGCGGCTGAGCGCCTCGTCCTCGGTGAATTCGCTCTCGCGGCCATAGGCGCGGGCGGCGTGGCGGGCGATGTCGACCAGCAGCAGCCCCCACATGTCGGGCTCCTCGAACGCGCGGGTGAACGCGATCGACAGGCCGCCATCGAGCACGAAGGCGCGCAACACTTCGGTTGCGTCCTCGCGGCCCACGACGTCCGGCGGCAACGGTTGTTCGTTCGGCCCTGCCATGTCAGGCATCCCTCACGTTTAGCGGTAGCAGACAGCCTTGGCGGCCGCGACGACTTCGGCCACCGAC
>SDZE01000409.1 GCA_004173095.1 Bradyrhizobiaceae bacterium | reverse complement strand
GCGCGAATCTCTCCTCCGCTCGCGCTGAGGATGCAGGCAGCTCCAGATAGCGTGGCTATCGATACCCAATTCCCCAAACTCACACGGCCTCCCGGCTATCATCTGCAAATGCTAATGCGAACTAATCGCAATAAGGAGGAGAGCCACCGGTTTTGTCAAGTCGATGGCCATCCAGCCCTGTCTGCCAGACGCACGCGGTGAGGAACCTTCGCGCCGTGCTCCGGTTGGTCACCACTGACGTTCCCGCGTCAGAATCGCGCAACCCGTGCCTCTGGCATCGGGTCTTTTTCATTTGAAGTGGCTGTCAGATGTTGCAACCAGCACCCCCGTATCAACGCTTCGGAGCCGGGGCACATGAGTAGCGCACAGGCCGTCGCGCCGGATGGCTTGCCCTTGCAGGGGGCGCGCGTCGTCGAGACCGACATACCGGCGCGCCTCGATCATTTGCGCTGGAGCGGGTTCCACACACGGGTGGTGACCGCACTCGGCGTCACCTGGATCCTCGACGGGCTCGAAGTGACGCTGGCAGGGGCGCTATCGGGCGCCCTCAAAAGCGACCCGGTGCTTAAATTCAGCAATATCGACATCGGCATTGCCAGCAGCGCCTATCTCGCCGGCGCCGTGATCGGCGCGCTCGGCTTCGGCTGGCTGACCGACCGCATCGGTCGCAAGAAACTGTTCTTCATCACATTGGCGCTGTATCTCACCGCCGCTGCGGCCACTGCTTTTTCGTGGAGCCTCGCCAGCTATGCGCTGTTCCGGTTTCTCACCGGAGCGGGGATCGGCGGCGAATACACGGCGATCAACTCCACCATTCAGGAGCTGGTGCCGGCGCGGTATCGCGGCTGGACCGACCTCGTCATCAACGGCAGTTTCTGGCTCGGTGCGGCGCTGGGCGCGGTCTGTGCCATCGTGCTGCTGGATCCCGATGTGGTGTCGCAGGACTATGGCTGGCGCATCGCCTATTTCACCGGCGCCGCCATCGGGCTCGTCGTGTTGTTGATGCGGATGTGGATTCCCGAAAGCCCGCGCTGGTTGATGATCCACGGCCAGCCTGAGCGCGCTGAAGAGATCGTCGGCGATATCGAAAGCTCCGCGCATCAGAAGGCGTCGCCGGAAGTCATCGCATCGCTGCCGAAGATCAAGCTGACCCAGCGTAGACATACGCCGCTGGCGGAAGTCGCCAAGACGCTGCTGGTGTCGTATCGTCAGCGCTCGATAGTCGGGCTCGTGCTGATGGCGGCGCAGGCCTTCTTCTACAATGCGATCTTCTTCACCTATGCCCTGATCCTGACGGATTTCTACGGCATCTCGTCCAGCCATGTCGGTTGGTACCTGTTGCCATTCGCTGCCGGCAATTTCCTCGGGCCGCTGCTGCTCGGGCGGCTGTTCGATACGCTTGGCCGTCGCACCATGATCGCTTTCACCTACGCCATGTCGGGCATCCTGCTGGCCGGCTCCGGCTATTTGTTCTCCATCGGCGTCCTGAGCGCGCAGACGCAGACAATCGCCTGGATGGTGATCTTCTTCTTTGCCTCGCCCGCCGCCAGCGCCGCCTATCTCACCGTGAGTGAGACGTTCCCGATCGAGGTCCGTGCGCTCGCGATTGCATTGTTCTATGCCATCGGCACCGGCGTCGGCGGCATCGCCGGCCCGGCCTTGTTCGGCGTGCTCATCGATACCGGCTCGCGCAACAGCGTGTTCGCCGGCTATCTCCTTGGTGCCATGCTGATGATCGTCGCTGCGGTCGTCGGCTGGCGCTATGCCATCGCGGCGGAACGCAAGCCGCTCGAATCAGTTGCACGGCCACTGGCCGCGACGGAGTAATTGCATCATGACTTCACCGCAGAAAATCGTTGAGATCGCAGTCGAGGAAGCGCCGCCCGCTGCTGCCGCACTGTTCGATCGTGCCGACCTGACCTTGCCGCGTCTGAGTGAATGCGCGCTGCTGCTCGATGTCGACGGCACGCTGCTCGACATGGCACCGACGCCGCGCGAAGTGTGGGTGCCGCCTGATCTTGCCACCAGCATGAACCAGCTGCTACAGCGGACCAATGGCGCGCTGGCACTGGTATCAGGTCGCTCCGTCAACGACCTCGATCTGATCTTTGCGCCGATGCAGTTCCCGGCCGTCGGCGGCCACGGCGCAGAAATGCGTCTGACCAATGA
>SDZE01000007.1 GCA_004173095.1 Bradyrhizobiaceae bacterium | reverse complement strand
CGCTGGATCAACGCGCTCGAACTATTCTCAAAGTATCGACTGAGATCGTGCGGCAGCAGGATGGCTTCTTCACCCAGGGCGTTGCGCATCTGCGCCCTCTGAATCTCAAGGCTGTCGCCGACGCGATACAGATGCATGAATCGACGGTATCGCGCGTGACCGCCAACAAATATATGGCGACCAATCGAGGTATCTTCGAGCTTAAATATTTCTTCACCGCATCGATCGCATCCGCGGACGGCGGCGACGCACATTCCGCGGAAGCCGTGCGTCATCACATCAAACAATTGATCGATGGCGAAAATCCGTCGGCTATTTTGTCTGACGACACCATCGTGGAACGCTTGCGCACCACCGGCATTGATATCGCGCGCCGCACTGTGGCGAAATACCGCGAAGCCATGCGGATTCCGTCGTCGGTGCAGCGTCGCCGTGACAAGCAGAGCATGCTTGGCAATGCTCTCAGGGCGCCTGCCAACCCGTCCGACAGGACATCGTCTGAAAAGTCCGATCGATCCCGCGACATCGCATCAGCTTGAAACCGCATCAGCTTGATTGCGCTCTCTCGGAAACGGGATACTGTTGGCTCTGTTCAGATCGAATCGAGGTATCAGTCATGACCCTTCGCATTTCGGGAAAAAGCATCAGCGTTGGAGACGCGTTGCGCGGACGTGTGTCCGAACGCACGGACGAAGTGCTACGCAAATATTTCGACGGCAACTATTCGGGCCATATCACGCTCAGTAAGGACGGCTTCGGTTTTCGTACCGACTGTTCGTTACACCTGGACTCGGGCGTTACCCTTGAAGCCGAATCCAATGCGCAGGACGCCTATGCCAGCGCCGATCAGGCATTGCTGCAGATCGAGAAGCGCTTGCGTCGCTACAAGAGCAGGCTGAAGGATCGTTCCGCGCGCAAGGCCCATGCGGAGAATGAAGCGCTCGCCGAGTTGACTGCGCCGACTTTGCTCGACGCACCGAGCTACATTATCGAAGCGCCCGATCACGATGAGGAGGCGGTCAACGGCTACGAGCCCGTCATCATCGCGGAGTCGACCAAGTCACTGAAGCGTTTCTCGGTCAGCCAGGCCGTGCAGGAACTCGATTTCACGGGCGCCGCCGTGGTGATCTTCCAGCACGGCAGCACGGGACGGGTGAACCTCGTTTATCGCCGAACCGACGGCAATGTCGGCTGGGTCGACCCCCCGGTGATTAAACCATCCTGACGCCATTGACGCTGCGGCGGGCCGTGCATATGGTCCGCCGCCTTTGACCGGTCACCCCGGCCAACGGATTTCGCAACGGGAGTTTTCGGTGCTATGATACGCTCCGGGCGGCGAGGCCTGGTCCGTCATCATCTGAAACGATATCCAATCTCAGTTTTTCTTGACGCTGCCGGTCTTGGTCCAAACTCACCGCGGACGGTCAATTTTCCTCGGAACGGTCAATGACAATTACCGATCTGGTAGCGCCCGAGGCGATCCTCCCGGCGTTGAAAGTCAATAGCAAGAAGCAGGCGCTGCAGGAGCTTGCCGCGCGCGCTTCCGCGTTGACCGGACAGAATGAGCGCACGATTTTCGAAGTGTTGCTGCAGCGTGAAAAGCTCGGCACCACGGCGGTCGGCTATGGCGTGGCGATTCCGCACGGCAAATTGCCGAAGCTGGAACGCTTGTTCGGCCTGTTCGCGCGTCTGGAGCGACCGATCGATTTCGAAGCGATGGATGGTCAGCCGGTTGATCTCGTGTTCCTGCTGTTGGCACCGGAAGGCGCCGGCGCCGATCATCTCAAGGCATTGGCGCGGATTGCCCGCCTGCTGCGCGATCAGGATGTCGCCAAGAAGCTGCGCGCCTCGCGCGATGCCCATGCGATCTATTCGGTGCTGGCCTTGCCGCCGGCGACTGCGGCGTAACGCCTCTCATCAGAATACGAAGCGCTTTCGGGCCACGCGGCCGTCCGCGTAACCCGAAAGACGACATGCGTGTCGCGTCAGTGGACGCTCACCGCCTGCAATTCCTGGCTCCATGCGTTCGCAACGGCCGTTTCGCGGCTATCGGTGAGCATGATCGGCGTGCCGTCGGCGGCATGCAGTGCGAACAACTGCAATCCCGGCGCTATCTCGGGCGCCTGAGGAAACAGACCCGGGACATCCTCGGAGCGTACCGGCCGCACATAGGCGATCAAACCTTCGCCCAGATGCGCCAGCGCCTCGATGGTGATGGCAGGGTTCTTAACGGCAGCAATTTCAACTTCAGTCATCGTCTCGACTCCTTACAAAGATCCAAGCGGTCGAGTCCGCTACTAGTTCCGTCTCTTGCTAGGCCTTGTCGAAAACCGGACACCGCCGCGTTTCCGGGGCCAGCAATTATTCGTGCTCATTGATGGCGATTGTCTTAATCACCCGCTCCGGCTCAGGCCTTGCGAGATCGATCGACAATAACCCGTTCTTCAAATCCGCACCCAATACCAGCATCCCCTCCGCCAGCACGAAAGTGCGCTGGAAGTGGCGTGCGGCGATACCGCGATGGATGTAGTGCCGGGATTTATCGTCCTGCTGGCGACCGCGGATGACGAGCTGATTTTCCTCGGTGGTCACATCGAGCTGATCGCGGGTGAAGCCGGCGACCGCCAGCGTGATCCGCAGCTTTTCGGGCTGGCCGTTTTCACGGTCGCAGCGCTCGATATTATAGGGAGGATAGCCGTCGGCACCTTTGACGACGCGGTCGAGCGCACGCTCGATCTCGTCGAAACCCAACAGGAACGGACTGGACAACGTAGGAACACGAGACATCGGTACAAAGCCCTCTCGAAGCGACTTTGAGGGGCCCTTGCGGCACCCCTGGCCGATCAGCACTGTGCCAACCGGTCTGCCAAGGATATGGGGATCGGCGTATCAGGTTCAAGCACCCGGCGATTGCGCGCCAAACAGTGTCAACAGCCTGGAAAGAATCAGCTTTCGATCCGGGTCCGGCCGTCCGCCGAGAACAGGTGCAGCTTGTCGCGGGGGGCCACCGCGCGAATATGGGTGCCGATGGCGGGCGCCTCCAGGCCGGGAATGCGCACGATCATCTCGCCCTCGGGAAGTTCGCCCGGTGTAGTGCTGACTGTGGCCTCACGGCCCGCGCGCGCGCCGTAGAGATAGGTCTCGGCGCCGACGCGTTCGATCGTCTCCACAGTGAGATCCAGCGCAATCCCGCCCTCCGGTGCAGCAGGGGCGATCACCAGGTCTTCCGGCCTGACGCCCAGAATGCCGGCTCCGGTTCCTGCAACCAAGGCGCTGAGGGCATCATCCCGCAAGCGGATGAGGTTCATCGGCGGCGCACCGATGAACGAGGCGACGAAGGTGGTTTTCGGCTTGCTGTAGATGTCGAGCGGGCTGCCGATCTGCTCCACCACGCCGCTATTCATGACCACCAGGATGTCGGCCAGCGTCATCGCCTCCAGCTGATCATGCGTGACATAGATCGATGTCGTCTTGAGCCGGCGCTGCAGCTTGCGGATTTCGACGCGCATGGCGACCCGCAGCTTGGCATCGAGATTGGACAGCGGCTCATCGAACAAGAATACTTTCGGTTGCCGCACGATGGCGCGGCCCATGGCGACGCGCTGGCGCTGACCACCGGACAACTGCCGCGGCTTGCGATCGAGCATGGTGGTGAGCTCGAGCGTCTTGGCGGCTTCTCGCACCCGCTTGTCGATCTCGTCGTTGGCCATGCCGCGATTGCGCAGCCCGTAGGCCATGTTGTTGTAGACGGTCATGTGTGGATAGAGCGCGTAGTTCTGGAACACCATGGCGATGTCGCGATCGGCCGGCTCGACCTGGTTGACCACGCGGCCGCCGATATCGACATCGCCAGATGTCACCGTTTCCAATCCTGCCACCATGCGCAGCAGTGTGGATTTGCCGCAGCCGGAGGGGCCGACAAGGACGCAGAACTGGCCGTCGGGAATGTCGAAGCCGATGCCCTTGATGGCTTCGAAGCCGCCGGGATAGATCTTCTTGACGTCGCGCAGGGTAACGCTGGCCATTTGTTACTTCTCCGTCTCGACCAGGCCGCGCACAAACAGCCGCTGCATGAAGATCACCACCGCCACCGGCGGCAGCATCGCGAGGATGGCGGTCGCCATCGCCAACTGCCATTCGGCAAGCTCGTCCGTCGTCGTCAGCATCTTCTTGATGCCGGTCACGATGGTCTGCATCGAATCCTGCGTGGTGATCAGCAACGGCCACAGATACTGATTCCAGCCATAAATGAACTGGATCACGAACAGCGCTGCCATGGTCGTCACCGACAGCGGCAACAGCGTATCCTTGAAGAAGCGATACGGCCCGGCGCCATCGATGCGCGAGGCTTCCAGCAGTTCGTCGGGGATCGTCATGAAGAACTGCCGGAACAGCAGCGTGCCGGTGGCCGATGCGATTAGCGGCAGGATCAGGCCGCCATAGGTGTCGAGCATGCCGAGGTCGGCGATGACCTTGTAAGTCGGATAGATGCGGACCTCGACCGGCAGCATCAGCGTGATGAAGATGATCCAGAACGCCGTCTTGCGAAACGGAAAACGGAAATAAACGACCGCATAGGCCGACAGGATCGAGATCAGGATTTTGCCGAGCGCAATGCCCATCGCCATGATGAAGGAATTGATCAGCATATGCCCGACCGGCTCGCGGCTGGCGCGCGATCCGCCGACGAAGATGGCGCGATAGTAGTTCTCCATCGCGTGGCCGCCGGGCAGCATCGGCATGTTGCCGTTGACCACGGTGGCCGCGTCATGGGTCGAGGCGATCAGCGCGACATAGACCGGAAACACGACCAGCAACACGCCGAGCGTCAGGATGAGATAGGCTGCAATGTCATTCCAGCGTCGGTGCTCGACCATCAGTACTGCACCTTGCGTTCGACGTAACGGAACTGGATCGCCGTCAATGCGATCACGATCACCATCAGCACCACGGATTGTGCGGCCGAGCCGCCGAGATCGCCGCCGAGGCGGCCGTCGGCATAGACCTTGTAGACCATGGTGGTGGTCGATCCCGCCGGTCCGCCACCCGTCACCGCATCGATGATGCCGAACGTATCGAAGAACACGTAGACGACGTTGACGACGAGCAGGAAGAAGGTGGTGGGTGACAGCAGGGGAAAGGTAATGGTCCAGAATCGGCGCAGCGGCCCGGCGCCGTCGATGGCACCGGCTTCGAGCACACTGCGCGGGATCGATTGCAGGCCGGCGAGAAAGAACAGGAAATTATAGGCGATCTGTTTCCACACGGCGGCCATGACGATCAGTGCCATGGCGTGATTGCCATTAAGCAGCGGATTCCAGTTCAGGCCCATCACGCGCATCGGCCGCGCCAGCGTGCCGAGTGTCGGGTGAAACATGAACAGCCACAGCACGCCGGCCACCGCGGGCGCTACCGCATACGGCCAGATCATCATCACCTTGAAGACTGGCGCGGCTTTCAGGTTCTTGTCCGCCTGCGTCGCGAAAAGGAGCGCGATCGCCAGCGACAGCGCCGCGACCAGCGACGAGAACACCAGCGTGGTGAGCATCGACTTGTAGTATTCGGGCTGCGCGAACAGCGCCTGGTAATTCTCCAGCCCGATGAATTCGGAGTTCAGCCCAAACGCGTCTTCCCGCAGAAAGGATTGCCAGACAGCCTGGCTGGCAGGCCAATAGAAGAAGACCAGCGTGATGACGAGTTGCGGCAACAGCAGTGCATAGGGCAGTGCCTTGTTGCTGAAGATCGCGGATTTTTCCATGTGATGCGTCGTGCCCCGATCTCTGCTGTAGGGTGGGCAAAGGCGCTTGCGCCGTGCCCACCATCACGTGTCGTGCGCGGGAAGGTGGGCACGCTACGCTTTGCCCACCCTGCACTCGTTTACCGCACCGTCTTCTCGAACGTCCGCAGCATCGCATTGCCGCGCGACACCGCCGCATCCATTGCCTGCTGCGCGGTCTTCTGGCCGCCCAGCGCCGCCTCGATTTCTTCCGACCAGATGTCGCGCAGTTGCACCATGTTGCCGAAACGCAGCCCGCGGGAATTCTCCGTCGGCTCCTTGCCGGTGAGTTCCTTCAGCGGCGTCTCCAAAGTCGGATTCTTCTCGTAGAATCCGGACGCCTTGGTCTTTTCGTAGGCGGCCTTGGTGATTGGCAGATAGCCCGACTCCTGATGCAGCTTGGCCTGCCGGTCGGTGTCGGAGAGGAACGCGAAGAATTTCGCGACGCCCTTGTATTCATCCGGCTTCTTGCCGCCCATCACCCACAGCGAGGCGCCGCCGATGATCGAATTCTGCGGCGCGCCCTGCGCTTCCGGGTAATACGGCATCGGCGCCGAGGTGAAGGCGAATTTGGCAGTGCTCTTGGCGGTGGCGTAGTAACCCGACGAGGTCAGGAACAGCGGACATTCGCCGGAGCCGAAGCGTGCTTCGCTGGCATTGGCACGGCCGGAATAGTCGTAGGTCTTGTCCTTCACCAGTTCGGTGAGCGTCTGCAGATGCTTCACATGCAGCGGCGTGTTGAATTGCAGCACGGTGTCGAAGCCGTCGAGTCCGTTCGCCTTGCTGCCGATCGGCACGTTATGCCAGGCGGAGAATTGTTCGATATTGGCCCAGGTCGCCCAGGCATTGGAGAAGCCGCAAGTGGTATAGCCGGCGCCTTTCAGCTTCTTGGCAGCGTCGAACACCTCCGGCCAGGTCTTCGGAATATCGGCGATGCTGGCTTTCTTCAGCGCATCGAGATTGACCCACATCACCATCGATGACGAATTGAACGGGAAGGACAGCATCTCGCCCTTCGAAGTCGAATAGTAACCAGTGATCGCCGGCAGATACGCATTCGGATCGAACGGCTCGTTCGCATCCTTCATCAGTTGATAGACCGGCTTGATGGCGCCCTTGGCGCTCATCATGGTCGCGGTGCCGACCTCGAAGACCTGCAGAATATGCGGCGCGGTGCCGGCGCGGAAAGCGGCGATGCCGGCATTCATCGTGTCGGGATAGGCGCCCTTGAAGGTGGGAACTACCTTGTAGTCGCCCTGCGACGCATTGAAGTCGGCGGCGAGCTTGTTGACGATGTCGTTATTGCCGCCTGACATTGCGTGCCACCACTGGATCTCGGTGACCGCCTGCGCGGGTGCAGCCAAAGCGAGCGTCGATGCAAACAAGGTTGCCAACGCGAAAGTGCGGCGAGTCATTCAGTTTCTCCCGGAGGCCGTCATCGTCTCGTTGCAGCAAAACTGCGCCGGATGACGTGCATGCGACATTTTGACTGGATCAATGCTAGGCGGGAAGTGGTCGCGTTGGGAAGCCGCAAAAAGTCGAAGAGGGGCGAGGCTGCATTGGCGCAGCCCCGCCGAACCTTATCGCTTGCGCTCCGCGCCGCTGACCGTTCCCTTGGCGACGAGTTCCTTGATCTCGTCGGCCGAGTATCCGAACTGGGTGAGGATCTCGTCGAAGTGCTCGTTGAACTTCGGTGGCACGCGGCGCAGGCTTGCTTTGGTGCGATCGAAGCGGACCGGCGAGGCGACGCCCTTGTACCAGTCCTTCTCGATGATATCGCCGCGATGCTTGGTGTGCGCATTGGCGAGCGCCTTGTCGATCGACTGCACGGGACCGGCCGGCAGGCCGGCACCAAGCAGGCGTTCACATAGCGGCGCCGAATCATGTTGCGCCAGGATCGCTTCCAGCTCCGCCTTTAACGCATCGCGATTGACCACACGGTCGCGATTGCGCGCGAAGCGCTCGTCGGTGCCGAGATCCGGCTTGCCGAGTTCGCGGCACAGTTTGCGGAACGTGCCGTCATTGCCGACACCCATGAAGATGTTGCCGTCGCGCGCCTTGAACACGGCATAAGGAACCAGGTTCGGATGCTCGTTGCCGGTGAGGGCCGGCGGCTTGCCGCCATTATAGAAGTAGTTCGAGGTGTGCGGATGCATGATCGCCAGACCGGTCTCATACAGGGTCGCTTCCACGAACTGGCCGAGCCCGGATTTGGCGCGCTCCTGCAGCGCCATCAGGATGCCGACACAGGCATAGAGACCGGTGCACATGTCCACCAGCGCGACACCGATGCGGGTCGGGCCACTGTCCTGCGAGCCGGTGGAGGCCATCAGGCCGACCATCGACTGGATGATGGCGTCATAGCCGGGATGGCCGCCATGCGGGCCGTCGGCGCCGAAGCCGGAGATGCGGCAATGGATCAGCTGCGGAAATTTCTCGCGCAGGAAATCATTGCCGATGCCCCATTTGTCGAGCGTGCCGGGCTTGAAGTTCTCGATCATCACATCGGCGTCTTCGAGCATCCGCATCAGCACGGCGCGGCCGCCCTCGGAAGCGAGATCGAGGCCGATGGAGCGCTTGTTGCGGTTGGCGCCGACGAAATAGGCTGCGTCCTCGTCGTGGAAGGGGGGCCCCCAGTCGCGGGTCTCGTCGCCGGCGGGCGGTTCGACCTTGACGATGTCAGCGCCGTGGTCGCCCAGAATCTGCGTGCAGTAGGGGCCACCGAGCACACGCGACAGGTCGATCACGCGCAGGCCGGCAATAGCGCCGGGAGCTATCGGTAAGCTCATTCAATCAGCCTTCTCTCTTTGTTATTATGCCGGAGAGCATCGCGAAGACTGTCAGAGCTAGCGGGCTTCAGCGCGAGCGGCAATGGCGTTTTCGCGGAGCCGCCATGATCGCGGGGCGAACGAAAAAAAGCCCGGCCGATGGCCGAGCGTTTCTCCGTCCTTATCCTGAGGAGCCGCGCAGCGGCGTCTCGAAGGATGGCCCCCAGACTCGGGAGCCTGGCCAGCTCATGGTTCGAGACGGCGCTTCGCGCCTCCTCACCTTGAGGGCCGGAGGTTATCGCCTCACACGATCACCGACCGCACATCGATATTCCCGCGCGTGGCATTGGAATACGGACAGACCTGGTGTGCCTTCTCGACAAGCGCCTCCGCATCGGCGCGGGCCAGGCCGGGCAGCGCGATTGCCAGTTCCACATCGAGGCCGAAACCACCTTCGGAGCGCGGGCCGATGCCCACGGTGGCGGTAACGGATACATCGTTCGGCACCTTCGGGCCGCCCTGCGAACTGACGAACTTCATCGCGCCGATGAAGCAGGCCGCGTAGCCAGCCGCGAACAGCTGCTCGGGATTGTTGCCTTCGCCGCCGGCGCCGCCGAGTTCCTTCGGGGTGACGAGCTTGACGTCGAGGGCGCCGTCGGTGGTGGCGGAGCGGCCGTCGCGGCCGCCGGTAGCCTTGGCGCTGGTCTTGTAGAGCACATTCACGGACATGGTGGTCTCCTTCAGGTTGTGGTGCTTGCGCGTCGTATGTTGGCGTCAGAATAATTGCGCATAACTAGATTGTGCACAATATAAAAACAGGCCGCGCGATTGAATTGTGCTCAATAGATCGTGATTAGGCTTGGCGGCGCTGGCACTCCGTGGCCAGATGAGGTCTGGAGATGACCATGGCAAAAAAATCGGCCTCGGCGGGTCTGCTGCAACTCGATAACCAGATCTGCTTTGCGGTTTATTCAGCCGGCCATGCGTTCAACCGCGTTTACAAACCGCTGCTGGACAAGCTGGGACTGACCTATCCGCAATATCTGGTGATGCTGGTGCTGTGGGAGCGCGATCAAGTGCCGGTGAAGGAGATCGGCGAGAAACTGTTTCTCGATTCGGGCACGTTGACGCCCCTGCTGAAGCGGCTGGAAGCAGCGGGTCTTGTGAAGCGCACTGCACGGTGGATGAACTGGTGTCGATGAAGGAAGAGATCGTCGCGCTCAGGGATCGGTTGAACAGGGCGCTGGGGGAGTGAGCGGCTAAAGGCGTTTCTTCGCGAAGGCGCGGCCGGACCCAGACTTCAAATACTGTTCGAAAGCGAAGGCGCGTTTTGCGTCATCGAACGCGATGTACGTCTTGATCCGCCACGGGCGATGTTTCGAAGTATGAGTCACCTCCCCAGCATTGTGCTTGCCGAGACGCGCCCGCAGATCATCGGCGATGCCGATGTAGTGGTGATCGAGGTCAAGGCTTTCGAGAATGTAGACGTACTTCATCAGCGAGCCCCCACGAGCGCGAGAAGAGCATCGGCTTTGCGGGAGTTTAATCAGTAATTTTGAGATTGGAAATTTTGGTAGCGGGAGTTACTGGTGGAGCCAGGCGGGATCGAACCGCCGACCTCTTGCATGCCATGCAAGCGCTCTCCCAGCTGAGCTATGGCCCCTAAAGCGCGACGGCCTGGGTCGGCGTCGCGCGGCAAACCCAAACCACATGTTCGGGTCGATCACAAGAGTCTTGTCAGACTCTCGTCATTTAACTTTCTTCGTCACCCGTGCGATCGCCGATGATATCGGTCACGTCGTCGTCGCCTTCTTCCTCGTCGGCGATGAAGGTCGAATCGTCGTCATCATCGATCGTGTCGTCGGTCTCGATGTCGTCTTCGGATTCCAGAACGGCGGCCTTCTTGCCGGTGTTCTCTTCGGCGTCGGCCTCTTCGAGCGACACCAATTCCTCGCTCTCGTTGGTCTCGCTCTCGTCCGTCGCGTTCGCCGGCGATGCAGCGCGCTCGGCAGCGCGGCCACGGCTCGGCGCAACCGGCGCGATCGGCACCACCTCACCGGTATAAGGCGAAATCACCGGCGTCTTGTTGAGGTCGTAGAACTTCTTGCCCGTGGTCGGGCAAATGCGTTTGGTTCCGAGGTCGGATTTGGCCACGTGCAGGTGTCCTGGGGATTTCTTGAAAAACGGTGCTTCACTTGGCTAGTTGAGACGCTCCTGTCAATAGCGCTTTGCATGCGAATGACGGGCGCGTGACGTGCCGGAGCCCGTATGCTACGAGCCGCGCTGCAAGGGAACACCGTTTTGAGCCATCCAGATCCATCCGCCGCCCAGCCGATTCCTCTCACCGCACGCAGAAGCGGCGCCCTGCGCGGCACCGCCCGCGTGCCCGGCGACAAGTCGATCTCGCACCGCGCCCTCATTCTCGGCGCGCTGGCGGTCGGCGAGACCCGGATCACGGGTCTGCTCGAAGGCGAGGACGTGCTGAACACCGCCAAATCGATGCAGGCGCTCGGCGCCAAGGTCGAGCGGACCGGGGATTTCGCTTGGAAGGTCAACGGGGTAGGCGTGGCCGGCTTCGCCCAGCCGACAGCGCCGCTGGATTTCGGCAACTCCGGCACCGGTTGCCGTCTGGTGATGGGGGCCGTCGCCGGCTGCCCGATCGAGGCGACCTTCGATGGCGATGCTTCGCTCCGCAGCCGCCCGATGCGCCGCATCGTCGATCCCCTGGAGCTGATGGGCGCCAAGGTCACTGCGAGCGAAGAGGGCGGCCGGTTGCCGCTGACGCTCAAAGGTGCCCGCGATCCGCTTCCGATCGTCTATCAGACGCCGGTGGCGTCGGCGCAGATCAAGTCGGCCGTGTTGCTGGCCGGCCTGTCCGCCCCCGGCACCACCACGGTGATCGAGTCCGAGGCCAGCCGCGATCATACCGAGCTCATGCTCAAGCATTTTGGCGCAGAAATCGTCTCGGAGAAGGAAGGCGCCCATGGCCGCCGGATCATGCTCACGGGGCAGCCGGAACTGAAAGGCGCCGATGTGGTGGTGCCCGCCGACCCATCCTCCGCAGCGTTTCCGATGGTGGCAGCGCTGATCACGCCGGGCTCGGAGATCGAGCTGACCGACGTGATGACCAATCCGCTGCGCACCGGCCTGTTCACGACGCTGCGCGAGATGGGCGCCTCCATCGAGGAAAGTGATATCCGCGGCGATGCCGGTGAGCCGATGGCCAGGTTCCGCATCAAGGCGTCGAAGCTCAAAGGCGTCGAAGTGCCGCCGGAGCGTGCGCCGTCGATGATCGACGAATATCTGGTGCTGGCCGTCGCCGCGAGCTTCGCCGACGGCACCACGATCATGCGCGGACTGCAGGAGCTGCGGGTCAAGGAATCCGACCGCCTCGAAGCCACCGCCGCGATGATCCGCGTCAATGGCGTCAAGGTCGAGATCGTCGGCGACGACCTCATCGTTCACGGCACCGGCCGCGTCCCCGGCGGCGGTACCGTCGCCACCCACATGGATCATCGGATCGCAATGTCGGCGCTTGTCATGGGCTGCGCATCGGATGCACCGGTGACCATCGACGACACCACCTTCATCGCCACCAGCTTCCCCGATTTCATCCCCATGATGCGCCGCCTGGGCGCGGATTTTGCGTAAGCGCCATGTCAACGAGCTCGGCAACAGGTTTCGACCGCGATGCCCTGCTGGAGGCCTTTGACGAGATCGGGCACGCTGCGGTCGCGGCCGGAACCAAGCTGCAGATCGCCGTGTATGGCGGCTCGGCGCTGATGCTGGCGAGCAATTTCCGGTTTGCCACAGAGGACGTCGATATCGCGGAAATCGGCGGAGACTGGCCAGATTGGCTGCGCGAGGTGACCGAGCAGATTGCCGTTCAGCGCGGCTGGTCCAGTGACTGGTTGAACGACGGCGTTGCTTTTCATCTCAGCCCGTTGGCGACCCATGCGGGGGATCATCTCGAATTTGGGACTTTTCCGCGTGGCGGCTCTGCTCCCGGACTTGTCGTCTGGGTCCCGACGGCCGAATATCTTTTGGCGCTTAAGCTGAAGGCTATGCGGATTAATGACGCTTTGCGCGGTGATAACGAGCGCCTTGATATTCTGAATTTGATGCAGGTCGTTGGTGTCGACTCGGCCGAGGCGGCGATCGCGCTGTTGGGGAAATATTTCCCTATCAGTGCGGCTTCGCCGGAGAAACAAAGTTTTCTGCTGAAAACATGAGCCGCGAAGGGAAAAGCGATGCGCCCAAATACCCTCGCTGAAGCTGTCGATCGCATTCGATCTGGAACGGCGCAGGACGTAGCATTGGCCGAATTCGTCGATAGCTTCGATCTCGCTGCGACGACGGCAGCTCGTTACGCCTGTCTCGCCGATGAACCACTGCTCAGCCGCGATCCGAAGCTCGACGCATTGGTGGGAGCGATTGCAGAATACCTCGCCAAGCAGTATCGGCTTGGTGAAGTTCCGGGCTGGGCGTCCGGTCCGTCGCGGCGGCTCGCGCAGCCTTGGTTTACGGCAACCGGAGCGACCGCCGGCATGCGGGAATATCTAACCTATTCCAGCCCAGCCGAGTTCGCCTCCCGCAACATCTTCACCGAGGAGCGCCCGCTGCGCCGTGCGCGCTCCGAATTGACGCACGAAAGTCCCACGAAATCATGATCATCGCTATCGACGGACCCGCCGCATCTGGAAAAGGCACGCTCGGCAAGCGCCTGGCCAAGCATTATGGCTACCGTCATCTCGATACCGGCGTGCTATATCGCGCCGTGGGGTTTGCGCTGCTGTCGCGGGGCATCGATCTGCATAATGAGATCGAGGCGGTGCATGCCGCCGAGAGCCTCGATCCCGAGCATTTCGGCAATCCATTGCTGAAAACGCAAGAATCCGGCGATGCCGCCTCGATCGTCTCGGCATTTCCGCGTGTGCGCGAGGCGCTGCTCAACTTCCAGCGCCATTTCGCCGAGGAACCGCCTGGCGCGGTGCTCGACGGCCGCGACATCGGAACTGTGATCTGCCCGGATGCCGACGTGAAGATCTTCGTGGTGGCGGATCCCGCGGTCCGCGCCCGCCGCCGCACACTGGAAGCCAAGGGGCGCGGCGAGGCTGCCGACGAGGCGCTGGTGCTGGCCGACATCCTCAAGCGCGACGAACGCGACCAGAACCGCCCGGTGGCGCCCCTGAAGCCAGCCGAAGATGCATACTTGCTGGATAATTCCAATTTGGATATAGAAGGCGGCGTCCGGGCCGCCATCGACATTGTCGAGGCCGTCCGAGCGGGCCGGCAGCGGGTCTGATCGTTCTCTCGTTTCGAGAGGCATCAAGGCGAAACCGCCGCCGTCATTGGAGGAGCGCCCGCTCCCGGTCTCGAGCTGCGATACGCTCTTTTCTGGCTCCGGACCTTTAGCTGACAATACGCATCATTTGCGAAGGCATCCTGCCGGTCCGTTTTGCACCTCCATGCAAAGCGGTCGTCAGAGGTTGCGGACCTCTGACCCTTTGCAAAAGCTGCGCCCCTTAACCCGACCTGCCGGCAATACCGCATCTGGAGAACAAATGGCTTCGACCGATACCTACAATCCCTCGCGCGACGATTTCGCGGCGATGCTCGATGAGTCCTTCTCGGGCGGCAATCTGCAGGAAAGCTCTGTCATCAAGGGCATCGTGGTTGCGATTGAAAAGGACATGGCCGTCATCGACGTCGGCCTGAAGACCGAAGGCCGCGTGGCGCTGCGCGAATTCGCCGCCCCGGGCAAAGAAAGCGAATTGAAGGTTGGCGACGAAGTCGAGGTGTTCCTCGACCGGATCGAGAATGCGCTCGGCGAAGCCGTGCTGTCGCGCGACAAGGCGCGTCGTGAAGAGTCCTGGGGCAAGCTCGAAAAGGCGTTCAACGCCAACGAGAAGGTCAACGGCGTCATCTTCAATCAGGTCAAGGGTGGCTTCACCGTCGATCTCGACGGCGCTGTGGCCTTCCTGCCGCGCTCGCAGGTCGACATCCGTCCGATCCGCGACGTCGCGCCGCTGATGAACAACTCGCAGCCGTTCCAGATCCTCAAGATGGATCGCCGCCGCGGCAACATCGTCGTGTCGCGTCGTACGGTTCTCGAAGAGACCCGCGCCGAACAGCGTCAGGAACTGGTGCAGAACCTCGAAGAGGGTCAGGTCATCGACGGCGTGGTCAAGAACATCACCGATTACGGTGCGTTCGTGGATCTCGGCGGCATCGACGGCCTGCTGCATGTCACCGACATCGCATGGCGTCGTGTCAACCACCCGACCGAAGTGCTCACCATCGGTCAGACCGTCAAGGTCAAGATCATCAAGATCAACCACGAGACCCACCGTATCTCGCTCGGCATGAAGCAGCTGCTCGACGATCCGTGGCAGGGCATCGAGGCGAAGTACCCGCTGAACGCACGCTTCTCGGGTCGCGTCACCAACATCACCGACTACGGCGCGTTCGTTGAACTGGAGCCGGGCATCGAAGGCCTGATCCACGTCTCGGAAATGTCGTGGACCAAGAAGAACATGCACCCTGGCAAGATCGTCTCGACCTCGCAGGAAGTCGAAGTGCAGGTGCTCGAAGTCGACAGCGTCAAGCGTCGTATTTCGCTCGGTCTCAAGCAGACCATGCGCAATCCGTGGGAAGTGTTCGTCGAGAAGTTCCCGGTCGGTGCGACCGTCGAAGGCGAAGTCAAGAACAAGACCGAGTTCGGTCTGTTCCTGGGCCTCGATGGCGACGTCGACGGCATGGTCCATCTGTCCGATCTCGACTGGAAGCAGCCGGGTGAACAGGTCATCGACAACTTCAAGAAGGGCGACATGGTCAAGGCCATCGTCCTCGATGTGGATGTCGAGAAGGAGCGCATCTCGCTCGGCGTCAAGCAGCTCGAAGGCGACCCCTTCGCCGAGCCGGGCGACGTCAAGAAGGGCGCTGTCGTGACCTGCGAAGTGATCGACGTGAAGGACTCGGGTATCGACGTCCAGATCGCCGGCACCGACTTCACGACCTTCATCAAGCGCTCGGAACTCGCGCGTGACCGCAACGATCAGCGCGCCGAGCGTTTCGCCGTCGGCGAGAAGGTCGATGCCCGCGTGATCCAGTTCGACAAGAAGGCCCGCAAGGTCCAGGTGTCGATCAAGGCGCTCGAAGTGGCCGAAGAGAAGGAAGCGATCGCGCAGTACGGTTCGTCCGATTCGGGCGCGACC